>JBBQTJ010000184.1:0-6895 GCA_038213315.1 Planctomycetota bacterium | reverse complement strand
CATCTTCCTGGTGGTATGGCTGGGCTATGTCGTCTATGCGGTGCGCAGCGGGCGCGGCTTGGATGAGGCGACCGAGGAGCCCGTCGCAGCCATGACTCCATCGATGATGGCGCTGTGGCTGGTCGCTGGGATCGCCCTGCTCACCGGCGGCGGCTGGCTGCTG
The DNA here is from genome assembly GCA_038213315.1 of Planctomycetota bacterium. Taxonomy (GTDB): domain Bacteria; phylum Planctomycetota; class UBA11346; order UBA11346; family UBA11346; genus JBBQTJ01. The sequence goes on along the minus strand of JBBQTJ010000184.1, from coordinate 6,732 downwards.
GTCTGGGGCTCGGTCGAGCTGGCCCGTGCCGCTGGCATCAGCGATGCGATCATTGGCCTGACCATCGTCGCCGCCGGTACCAGCGCCCCCGAACTGGTCACCAGCCTGATGGCGGCCAAGCGTGGCCAGCATCAGATCGCGGTCGCCAACATCGTCGGCTCGAACACCTTCAACATCCTGCTCATCCTCGGCATCACCGGGCTGTTCGGCTCGCTGCCGGTGGTCGATGAGATCGTGCAGCGCGATCTGTGGTGGATGCTTGGCTTCTCGCTGCTGATGCCCGTGGCCTGGGGCCTACGTCGGCGGGTCATCGGTCGTCTCGGCGGCGGTCTGATGCTCGCCGCCTATCTCGTCTATGTCGGAGCGCTCATCCGTGCCGTCCTCGCGCAGGGCGGTTGACCGGGCGTGAGCATGGCCGTCGCGGTCGTCCTGCTGCCCTTGCTTGCCGCCCTCTTCGCGGTTCCATGCGCTCGGCTGTCGGAGCGCCTCGCCATCATCCCGCCGCCGCCTACGGTCGAATTGGATTAGGGAGCCAGGCAGCGTAGATCCCGACGCCATCGCCCCCCACAGCGTCCTTGCGGGCGGTGCCGAGGGCCGGATCCTCTCACGTACCTATGCCCGAGGATGACCTGCTTCGCCTGATCAACCGTGGTGCGCCCGCCTGGCGCATCGCTTTAGCACGTTGGATCGAATCACCGCGCATCAGCAACACCGTGATCGGCGTAATCCTGCTCAATGCCCTCGTCCTGGGCGCCGAGGCCACGCCCTGGGGCCATGGTCCGGTCCGACGGTGGCTGGTCGCCATCGACTATGCCTGCTTGGCGATTTTCGTGGTAGAGCTTCTGATCAAGGCGGTGGCGTACCGGCTGGCCATGTTGCGCAGCGGCTGGAACGTCTTCGATCTCCTTGTCGTCGGCATCGCCCTGGTGCCGGCGGCCGGCCCGGCGTCGGTCCTGCGCAGTCTGCGCGTGCTGCGTGTGTTCCGCCTGCTCACGGCGGTGCCGGCGATGCGCAAGGTGGTGACGGCCTTCCTGCATGCCATCCCAGGGCTCGGCTCGGTGATAGCTCTGATGGCGGTGTTCTTCTTCGTCGCCGCAGTGATGGCGACGGGCTTCTTCAGCGCGGCGTTCCCGGCTTGGTTCGGCCATCTCGGTCGCTCAGCCTACACCCTGTTCCAGATCATGACTCTGGAAAGCTGGTCGATGGGCATTGTCCGCCCGGTGATGGAGACCTACCCAATGGCGTGGGCGTTCTTCGTGCCCTTCATCATGCTCGCCACTTTCACCATCCTTAACCTCTTCATCGGCATCATCGTCTCGACCATGCAGGAACTGGCCACCCGGCCCGAGCCGTTGGCCCTGCCCGGCAAGGACGCGCAGGCCGTCATCGCCCGCCTTGAACAGGACCTTGCCGAGCTTCGCCGTCTGGTCGGACGCCAAGGGTAGAGCCTGTCGAGACGCGTTACGGACGGTCCGAGTCGTCAGGGAGTCAGGGGGCCAGGCACCGTAGTTCCCCTGATTTTTCTAGGGTTTCGTCACCATGGGGTACCTGGCATCCTGATTCACAGGTGGTGACATGGCGGCAGGAATCCTGCCGCCCGCCATCGGGTGCCGCAACCAGATTCCCGCTCAGGGCTTCGCCGGCTGCGCGCCGCCATCCGTCTTCATGCGCTCGGCGAAGGCCAGCCACAGGGCGCGCTTGGCCTGGTGCTCCTCCACTTTGGCCAGGCCATACGTGGCCATAGCCTGAGAGAGGGCGTTGTCGTCATCGACGATGGCCTGGAAGGCGCGGTAGAGTTCCTTGGACCGCGCCTCAGCGGCCTGCAGGTCCTGGCGGAGCTTGTCCAGGGCGGCGTCATTGGTTACGGCAGGTTCCGGCTGTTGATACCCGGACATGGACAGGGCCTTCATCGCTGGATTCTCGGTGTAGCCGCTGGGCGGGGTGCCCTTCTGGTAGACGGCGTAGAGCTCCTCCGGCTTCTGGCTCTGGCAATCTACGAAAGAGACGTGCTTCCAGGCCTCCTTCTGCTTGAGGTCCCCCAGGCGCAGCCCGCCCTTCCAGAGGTCCATGAAGACCACTCCGTCCAGCACCGCCTCGCCCAGCAGATCGACATTGATGAGCTTCATCGACGACCGGCGATCGCTGAGGCTGCAGCGAAAGACCAGCCGTGCGGTGGCGGGATCGCTGCTGAAGATGCGCAGGGTCCCCTTTGGATAGAGGACAAAGCCGCCTCCTTCCTGGTGGGAGCCGCCATTGTCCCGTTCATTCAGGTGGCCGCCGTAATCGGAGGTGCTCACGAGAATGGTGGCATCCCGGGTGAGGGGCCGGTCGGGCAAGCCGGCCTGGAGGTTGCCATGCACATGGAAGCAGGGGCCTCGCGTCCAGTCGACACGCTTGCCCCAGAGCGCCCCGTCGAGCAGCACCAGAGTCGCCCCGGGGTCCACCATGAACCCGTTGCGGGTATCATTGCTGAAATTGCTATCTGGGCCGAGGATGGTTATCCCCTTTATGGAGGAGAACTTGTCCCTCGATGTGAAAGTCCCGAGCAGCTCCACCGAGGCATTGGCCTCCTTGATGACGCCTATATACTGGGCGATGGCCAATTCGGATTCAGGGCGCCAGTGCTTGGCATCCTTGGCTCCCCACACGCCGAACTGCACATCCAGGCTGCTGGTTCCCAGCGGCTGGACCGGCAGGACATCGAAGCGGGCATAGGTGTTCCGACTACCCACCCAATTATGCTCGAAGCGGGTGCTAGCAGACCCTCCTCTATGGACCCATTCATTGCCGTGAACAGCGCAGCCAAAAGACGTGATTAAGCCATTGCGCTCTACCATAATGTGGCGCACGACGTAGTTCAGGCGCCCCTCGGGGAGTTGCGGTTGCTCACCAGGTAGCAGCTTGTACTGGTTCCCGGGGGCCGAGGGCAGGAGCACATCGGTCTGATCATCCCACCAGACCTTGCCAGTAGGGGCCTCGCCGTAGATGAGCCAGTTCTCAGTTTTGGAGAAGTTGCCGCTCGACCCCGGCTGGGCCCAGATCAGCAGGCGCTTGGGCGGGGCCCAGGTCTCCGTGGCATAGGCGGGGACGGGCGCCGCGCCCGGCTTCTTGGCGGTGGCGGGGCCCACATCCGCCCCCGGCGGCGCGTCAGGCCAGCCCTTCCAGCTCCAGTAGCGATCCTCCTCGGTGGTGAGGGGACGGGCCGCATTGAGCACGACCTTCTTCGGGTCCTTGGCCAGGGTATAGCTGGCCACGAAGCGCTTTTCGAAGGAGGCCACCGTCCCGCCGCTGGGCGAATACAGGAACAGGTAGACATCCGTCTGGCCCACTAGGCCGCCGGCCACGCTGCGGCCGTCCACCAGGGCCAGCTCTACGGGCTGGATGACCAGGGGCTGGGCGACGCCGGGCACCGGCGCGGTGGCCGCGGGCGCTCCTGCCGGCGGCTTCACCGGCGGGGCTTCGCCCGACAAGGCGACGGTGGCGGTGCCGACGGCGAGAAGGAGGCCGGCGGCGGCGATGAACGGGGTAAAGGCGGTAATGGTCATGGTATTGATGACTCCGGTGGCGAGGGCGCTGGCTCCGGCGGAGGGCGTCCCGGTGGTGATGCTGATAAGGGTCGTGGCGCTGACGGGCAGGGCGGCGGCCTGGGCCTGCGCGCCCAACAGCCCCAAGAGAGCGGTGCTGCCCACCACCACCACCTGGCGGCGGGCTAACAAGTCCCGCAGGCCGGCTAGGCCGCGGTGCACCAGCTTATAGGCGTGGTTGCGGCTGACACCCAAGGTGGCAGCCACCTCATTGCTGCTATAACCAGCCAGGTATTGCAGGCTTACGGCCACCCGCTGAGGTTCGGGCAAGAGCAGCAGACACTCGTCCAGATGGCTGAGCGCCTCGCTCGGGTCCGCTTCCTGCCTTGCCGATTGCGCGGATGCAGCCTGTTCTGCCACCTGCCGTCGTACCTGGGCCCGCCGGGCGTTATGGCTGACATTGCTGCTCACCCGCAGCAGCCAGGCCACCAGGCTCGGGGCCTTGGCAGCCGCCTTGGGTCGGCGGAAGAGCACCAGGAAGACCGCCTGAAGGCAGTCGTCGACAGCCTCGGGCGGCGCTTGTCGCAAGCAGGCGCTGCGTACCAGCCCATGGTGCCGGGCCAAAAGGACGGCGTAGGCCTCCTGGTCGCCCTGGCACTAGGAATTAAGCAGTTCAGAATCGGCGGACATGGCATGAGTATATCTCCGATCATCGAACGGTTCTTCCACCAATCTTGCTGGCGGTTGCCAGACGCCCAGCGGCGCAGCGCCGATACCCGCCTTAGATCCCTGCTACGAGGTGCTGCGACCGAGAAAACGTAGCGCGGAGTGCGGGGGTCAGGGCGTTCGTCAACTGGATGGATTGCCATCGCCAATAGCGGATGAATATCGACCATGCAGCGGTAGAACATCAGCCATGTAATGAGGTTTACGAGGCGGTAGAGACCTAGCAGGTAATAGTGGTCAAAGCACCAAGCCGGTGAACCCCACCGTCCCGCTCACCTCTGCGATCCTTTACGCCTCCTGCGAACTCAACTGCGTTTTATTGCATGCATGATCAATGGGCCTGCTGATCCGCTGTGCTGACGGCCGCGTCGGCAAAAGTGGCCATCTCGGTGAGCAGGCCGCGGGCGCCTTGCACCAGTGACATCGCCAGGGCCGCGCCGGTGCCTTCGCCCAGGCGGAAGCCGAGATTCAGCAGCGGCTGCTTGCCGAGGCGCTGAAGCATGACTGTGTGGCCGCGTTCTTCGCTTTGATGGGCGCTGATCATGTAGTCGGCGGCGGCGGGGCACAGGGCGTGCGCGATCAGGGCCCCCGCGGTGCTGATGAAACCATCGATCACCACCGGGCGGCGCAGGGCGGCGGCGCCCAAGCAGAGACCGGCCAGGCCGCCGATCTCGAAGCCGCCGACCTTGGCCAGCACATCAAGGCCATCGGCGGCATCCGGCTGGTTCACCGCCAGGCCGCGGGCGATCACCGCGGCCTTGTGCTGCCGCTGCGCTTCGCCGATGCCGGTGCCGCAGCCGGTGACGACCTCGGGGTCGGTGCCGGTCAGCGCCGCGATGATGGCGGAGGCCGGCGTGGTGTTGCCGATGCCCATGTCACCGGTGCCAAAGACATCGGTGCTGGTCGCCAACTGCTGGGCGATGGCGATGCCGTGTTCGATCGCGGCCACGGCCTGGGCCCGGCTCATGGCGGGGCCGACGGCAAGGTTGGCGGTGCCGAACGCGACCTTGGCATCGATGATCGCACCGGCGGCGACCAGGGCCGACAGGTCGGCGGCGACGCCAAGATCCGCTACCACCACGCGGGTGCCCGTGACCCGCGCCAGCACGTTCACCCCGGCGCCGCCGCGCACGAAATTATGCACCATCTGGGGCGTCACCGCCGGGGGGAAGAGGCTGACGCCCTCAACGCAGACGCCGTGATCGCCCGCCATGGTGACCACCGTGGCGCGCTCCACCGCAGGGTGCAGCGAACGCGTCATGCCGGCAAGATCCACGGCCAGATCGCACAGGCGCCCAAGCGCCCAGCGGGGCATGGTCAACTGCTCGATCCGCGCGGTGGCACGCTCTCGCCAGAGCGGATCTTGGGGAGTGATGGCGGCGAGGGTGGTAGCGAGCAGGGACATGGCGGATCAAAGCCTGTTGAGAAAATCCCCGACCAAGGCGCCGGTAGGGATCAATGGATGAAGCGATGCGCTCGCGCAGGTATCTCATCCGGAGTAACTGGGTCGACGGCCAACTGCGGCGCGTGGCCAGGCGTGATTGTGCCGCCCGCTCCCCCGCGTATTCCAGGGTCCTGCGTCAGCACCCGTGATCTTCGCCTTCCTTACCACCTTGTTCTGGACCATGTCCAGCGTCGTCAGCGCCCGTGCGGCGAAGGCCTTGGGCGGCCCGACGGCCAATCGCTTGCGCCTGGTGGTGGCGTTGACGCTGTTGGGCCTGCTGTGGGTGGCCAGTGGCGGACCGGTGTGGGGTGGGGCGGCGTGGTGGCTGATCGCCAGCGGCGCGGTCGGCCTGGGACTGGGTGACCACTGTTTGTTCTCGGCCTATCAGCGCCTGGGGGCGCGCCTGCCAGTGCTGCTGACCCACTGCCTAGCCGTGCCCCTGGCGGGCGGCATTGAATGGTTGTGGCTGGGCAATCCCCTGCGCCCGATCGAGATGTTCGGCATCGTGGTGATCCTGGCCGGACTGGTGCTGGGCCTGGCGCCGGGCAAGCCCACCGGGCTGCCGCGCCGGGTATTCTGGAGCGGAGTCGCGCTGTCGGTGCTGTCGGCCGTCGGGCTGGCCACCTCGGCGGTGCTGTCACGCAAGGCGGTGGCCATCGGTCTGCCCATGCCAGCGGCCTGGCTGCCGGGCCTGGACATGGCGGTGTGGCGCAATGTGGGCGGACTGGCGGTGGCCCTGGCCCTGTGGACCTGGGAGCGCGGCCCGGCGCTGACCCCGGCGGCCTGGCGGCAGGGCCGCTGGTGGGTGCTGCTGTCCGGCGTGGTCGGTCCGGGCCTGGGCGTGGTCACCTATCAGGCGGCCCTGCTGCACACCCATAGCGCCGTGGTGCAGGCGGTGGTGGCGTTGGTGCCGTTGCTGGTCATCCCGGTGCTGTGGCACCTGGAAGGCGACCGCCCAGCCAAGCGCGCGATCGCCGGCGGGTTGCTGGCGGTGAGCGGTGTGATCGCCATGGCCTGGTGGCACGTGCGTTCGTAAGC
>JBBQTJ010000183.1:0-6901 GCA_038213315.1 Planctomycetota bacterium | reverse complement strand
GCCTGCAGGTAGCGGCGCACGGACTCTTGGGTGGCCGCGTCCAGGTGAGCACGTTCACCCATAATCGCCAAATAGCTGTCGAGCTCCTTGGCGCTGTAGCGGCTTGGATCGCGCACCACGTGGCAGGCGGTGCAGGCGGTCAGATAGGTCGCCCGGGCCTGCTCCAACTGCGCCTGGTTGGTCCCTGGAAAGGCGGCTGACGCCCGCGCGACCAAGGCGGCATCGACCACCGGCGGCGCATAGCCGCAACCGGCCATCAGCAGCAACGTCGTGATCACGGGAAGCATGCGGCGCATGGCGCCATCGTGGCAGGTCAACGGGGTTGCGCCATCCGGCCCGCCACCACCCTGCCCGCATGCCTGACTTGCCGGATTTCACCTGGATCGACCGCCCCGAACAACTTGCTGAGGTGGCCGCCGTCCTGGACACGGCCCCCTGGATCGCCTTGGACACCGAGTCGAACAGCATGTTCGTCTATCGTGAACGGATGTGCCTGCTGCAGCTCAATGCCGGGGGGCGGCTGTTCGCCCTGGACACCCTGGCCTTGACCGGCCCCCCTGGCGACGGGCCCAGCACCGCCCTGGAGGCCCTTCGCCCCGCTCTTGAGCGCACCGACCGCATCCTCTATCTGCACGGTGGTGAATACGATTGTGCCGTGTTGCGCCGGGATTTCGCCATCCGCCTGGGCGGCGTCTGGGATAGCCAGCAGGCCGCCCAGCTGCTGGGCTGGGAGCGCACCGGTTACGGAGCCTCGGTGGAGACGGTCTGCGGCGTGATCCTGGACAAGGCTTACACCCAGTACGACTGGGGCATCCGGCCTTTGGATCCCAATGCTTTGATCTATGCCCTGGATGACGTGGTCCATCTCCCCAAGGTCGGCGAGCATCTGCACGAGCTGATCAAACTGGCGGACCTGGAGGAAGAGATGTCCATCGCCTGCCATGCCGTTATCGACGCCCCCTGGGGCGGCGGTTTCGACCCAGGCGGCTTCTGGCGCATCAAAGGCGTGCGGGAACTGCCCAGCCACTGCCTGGGCGTATTGGCGGCCCTGTGGACGTGGCGGGACGGCGTCGCCCGAGTCCAAGACCGCCCGCCTGGTCGCATCCTCAATGGCGAAGCGCTGCTGGCCGTAGCCCGTTCTGCGCCGACCAATTTCCAGCTCCTTAAGCGCACCGGCATGAAGGGCTGGATCCTGTCTGAGCATGGCGAGGAACTGGTTGAACTGATCAAGGTTGCGCGCACCGATCCGCCCGCCCTGCCGCCCCGCCCTAAGCACCGTGAGGTCACTAAGGAGGAAGAGGACCGGGAAACCCGGATGAAAGATTGGCGCCGGGTCGAAGCGCAGCAGCGCAATGTCCCCCTGATGGTGGTGTTGCCGGCCAAGGCTTTGGAATACCTCAAGCAGCACGGTGCTGGCCAGTTGGAGGCGGCGCCGCAACTTGGGCCCAAGCGCCTGGCCCGGTATGGCGACAAGCTGCGGGACCTCTGCGCAGCGCGGTGAAGAAAGGTCCACTCACGATGGTTTGTTCCAACCGGAACAGCCCCTGAGATCTGGCACTTCCAGGGCGTCTGCCCGATGGAGCCGCCATGCGAATTCTTCTCGTTGTCCTTGCTTGGCTGAGCTTCGCCATGTCCACCAGCGCCGTTGAAGGTGCCTCGGCGGCGGCGGCAGAGGCCCGCGCTGTGAACAATGTCTGCCCCGTGACCGGACGAAAGGTGGACGGTAGCATCCTGCCCATCGCTGCCGTGACCAGAAATGGCGCCACGGTGCTGATCGGCGTGGCTGACAAGGCCAGTGCTGACGCGGTGAAGCAGGATCCCGCCGCCTACCTGGAAGCCGCCGTCGCCAATCGCCAGCGGGCGAAACCCTGACTGTCAGGGACGACGCTCCAGGCTGATCATCAGACGCTGGACCGCTGGCCGCAACTCGGTGGGCAACTGATCCCGACGGATGGCGCGCAGCTTGGTTGAGGCGGCTTCAGTCTGGCCCAGGTGCCGTAGCAACTGCACACGACGAAAGGCCAACTCCGCCGGCCAGGGCTCAGGCAACTCCCGTTCCAGCACCGCAAAGCCTGCCTCAGCCTCGCCCCAGGCCTCTGCCTGGACCAGGGCCATGACCCGCCGCCTGGTCAATTCATTGCGATGGGCGGGATAAATGCGTTCCAGGCCGGCATAGGCCCGTCGATCCACCAACTGTTCGACCGACAAGGCTGGCAGGCTCGGCGGATGACTGCGCTCTGCGGCGACCGTACGGATGACCACGAACGTTTCTTGCAGGTGCATGGCCCACCAGATCAGGGCAACCGTCGTAACCGCCGCACTCAGACAACTCAGTAGAGAAATCAACCGCGTCCCGAGATCCAGCCGGACCCATCGCACCGGGGGCGCAACTGGGGCCGGCGGTACGGGAATCCCAGTGGTGACCGACAAACGGCGCATGATCTCGGACACGCTGGGCTGGGGTGAGGCCATGCAGCAGGATACCCGCCCAGGCGGGGGCCCGTCAAGACGACGCTAAAAAAGACGGGACTGGCCAACCTCGTCAGGCGGGATCAGGCCAAGATGCTGCCAGCCTCGCACCGTCAATTGCCGGCCAGACGGGGTCTTCACCACATAGCCCCCCTGCACCAGGAACGGCTCATAGACGTCCTCAATGGTCGCTTCCTCTTCGCCCACTGTGATCGCCACGGTCTTCAGCCCCGCCGGACGACGATTGGCCGCTAGGCAGTGCAGGATGCGCCGGTCCAAGTCGGTCAGCCCGGCCTCATCGATGCCCAGCATGGCCAGGCCCTCGGCGGCAACCGCGGTGGTGATACGATTGTCATACCGAACCTGGGCCAGGTCCCGGATGCGGCGCAGATGATTGTTGGCATAGCGCGCCGTGCCCCGGCTTCGCCCGGCAATGGCCAACAGACCGGCGGCGTCCGCAGCCACGCCCAACAGACCGGCGCTGCGACCTAGGATGGTGGCCAACTCGGCTGGAGTGTAGAGATCCAGCCGCTCGCGAATGCCAAAGCGTGAACGGAAGGGCGCACTCAGACTGCCCTCTCGGGTCGTCGCCCCCACCAGGGTGAAAGGCGGCAGCGTCAGGGTCAGGGCCTGGGTGGTCGCCCCCTCGCCCAACTGGATGGTGATGCGGAAATCCTCCATCGCCGAGTACAGGTATTCTTCGACCACGCGTTTCAGGCTGTGGATCTCGTCGATGAACAGCACGGCCCCCGGCTTCAAGGCGCTCAGGATCCCCGCCAGATCCCCGGGTTTTTCTATCAACGGGCCCGACGTCTCCTTGATCTCGGCCCCCATCTCGACCGCCATGATGTGGGCCAGGGTGGTCTTGCCGAGCCCCGGCGGACCCGACAGCAAGACATGGTCAAGCTGCTCCTTCCGGCCCTTGGCCGCCGCCACAGCTAAGGACAGATTTCGGGTCACCGCCGTCTGGCCCGTGAACTCGGTCAAGCGCCGTGGCCGCAAAGCCCGGTCATTCGCTTCGTCACGTGCTTCAAAAGCGGGAGGCAGGGACATGCGTGGACGCTACCAAGCGCGGCGTGGGCTCAACGGGCACGGACCGTCACGGTGATCATGACCGGATCCGCCGCCAGCCACACCGGACCCACCAGGCTGACCGGCAGGACATGCGGCTGATCCATCGGGAGGTCGGCCCGCACAGCGACGAAGGCAACCAATTCGGCCTCGGGACGAAGCGCTTTCAGCCGTTCTTCAGAGCCATGGACCGTGATGGTGGCCACCTGGGGATCCAGCACCACATCACTACCCAAACGCATGCCTTCGCCCATCAACACCGTTACCGGCACGCTCACCGTGCGCTTGGTGCCGCGTATCGGCAACAGGGTGATAGTGGCCACTGGTCGCTGCGGCAGTTCGAGGGCGGCATCCTGCGGCCGCAGGGCCACCCGTTGTACTGGCGTCGCGACTGCATCGACCGCACGCAGATCCACCGGCATCACGGCGATGCGCAGGCCCTCATCACGGAGCCGCGTCAGCAGCACGCCATCGCCGCGTACTGTCACCAAGGTGTGATCAAGTTCGATGACTGCGTCAAAGCCCGCGGGGGTCAGCACCTTGGGCGGATCCACCGGCAGGATCTCCTCGGCTGACCGGGCCACGGCTACGGAGATCGCCGTCACCGCCGGCTCGGTCCCAACGATGCGGATATCGCTGCCGAAACCCAGGGATCGGCTGGTCAGGGGCAGTTCCTGATGGCCATCCGCCAAGTCTTCGGCGCGCAGCACCAGCCGCGGGCGTACATCCGGCCCGCCTTCGCTCCACCGGCCCAGCGGCGCGCTCAGGCGCACAGTGAACTCGCGCGGCGTGATGGTGGCGATGCGCATACCCGCGGGCAGGCCGGAAACATCGGCATCACTGAGCGTGACCACCACGGCGCGCTCGGTACGTACCTGACCACTGGTATAGATCCACAAAGCGATGGCCGTAACCAGGGCCACGATCTTCAACTCCCAACGATCGGTGATCCAGCTCATGGCCGCGCTCCGCGTACCGATACGGCACCCTGGGCCCGGAAGACCCGCGCCAGGATGATCTCCAGATCTTGCCGTGACATGCCCTTGGTCAGCACGCCCTTGTCGGCCATGCTGATCTGGCCGGTCTCTTCGCTGACGATCAGGGCCATGGCGTCGGTATCCTCGCTGATGCCAATGCCTGCCCGATGGCGAGTTCCCGTCAGGTGCTTGTACTCGATGTTGTTGGTCAGGGGCAGGATCGCACCGGCTGAGGCGATCCGCCCACTGCGGATGATCACGGCACCATCATGATAGGGACTACCCTTCCAGAACAGGCTGGTCAGGCTTTTCCCGGTCATTTCGCAATCGAGTGGGCTGGAATTCACGAAGTCCGCCAAGCGGTCGTTACGCTCCAACACGATCAACGCGCCGATGTGCCGTTGAGCCATGTAATTGATGCTGTCGACCAGGGCTGCGACCAGCAAGGTGCCACCCGGCACCTCGGTCTGGGGGAAAAAACCGCCCAGCCGCGAGAACAGGCGGCGTAATTCCGGCTGAAAGACCACCACCAGCACCAAGGCGCTGAAACCTACTGAGGCCTGCAACAGCCAGGAAATGGCATGAAGTTGGAAGGCGCGGGCCAGCAGCCAGGCCCCGACCACCATGGCGACCACCAAGCTGATGCCCTTGATCTTCCCGCCTGCGCTGACGCGCTCGAGTTGGGCCAGCAGCCAATAGACCAGCACGGTCAACAGAGCGATCTCTACGCCGGAGCGCAGATAGAACGGCAGATCAGAGGTATCGAACCAATTCAGCATGGCTCATCACCGTCAAGTATGGCGGTGAGTCGAAGCGCATCACGGCAGCCACGGACATCATGGACCCGCAGCAGCGCGCAGCGCGGAGCCAGCAGGCCATGCAGCACATGGCTGGCCGCATCGCGTTCGGCTGGCGACACGTCCCGCCCAAGCAGGCGCGGCAGGAAGGACTTCCGGCTGATGCCGACCACCACGGGCCGATCAAATCGTGCCTCCAACTGGTCCAGGCCACGCAGCAGTGCCAGATTGTGGTCGCTGGACTTGCCAAAACCAATGCCCGGATCGATCAGGATCTGGCTGGGATCCACGCCTGCCAGGACGGCAGCTGCCAGGCGCTGCTGCAAGTGGTCGCCGACCTCCGATACGACCGCGCTGTAGGTGGGGTTCAGGTGCATGGTCGCTGGCGTACCGCGAAGATGCATGATCACCCACGGAACGCCATGGCGGGCCACCACGCCAGCCATCGCTGCATCACCGCCTGCGGTCACGTCATTGACCATCTGGGCACCGCTGGCCACGCAAACCTCGGCCACCTCAGCCTTGCTGGTGTCGATGCTGACGGCCACGCCCGCAGCGGCCAGGGCGCGGATAACCGGCAAGACCCGAGCCAGCTCCACGTCCGCGGACACCGGCGTGGAGCCAGGGCGGGTGCTTTCCCCTCCCACATCGATCCAGGCCGCACCATCCTTGGCCATGGCGAGACCATGGATGATGGCGCGCTCGTGATCGAGGTGCAGTCCGCCATCACTGAAGCTGTCAGGGGTCACATTGAGAATGCCCATGATCTGGGCCGGACGGTGAAAACTCCACCGTCGCCAGTGCCAGCTCCTGGCAGTCATGAAATCGGCAACCTCAGGCATGTGGAATCGTGCCAGCAAGCTGCCGCCGGTTCAAGATCTGTCCCCAAAAAAAACTGTAGGAGTAGCGCGCAGCTATATAGGTCCTGAGCGAGACGCGACTCGCAGCTTGAATCGTGAAAACAAAAAAGCCGCCCGATGTTTGCATCGGGCGGCTCATGAAAAATCCAGGCAACGACCTACTTTCCCCTTGCGAGTATCATCGGCCCTGGCAGGCTTAACGTCCGTGTTCGGAATGGGAACGGGTGTGACTCTGCCGGTATGGTCACCTGGAAAAAGTTGTGAATGATCCAGTGAAGGCCACTCTGGCACTCAGAGAATCGTGGAAACAGACACGCATGACGAATCAAGCCGATCGGACAATTAGGAGCAGTCAGCTGAGCACCTTTAGATATACGTGCGTACACCTCTGCCCTATCAACCTGGTGGTCTTCCAGGGTCCTATTGGGAGAATTAATCTTGGGGTGGGCTTCACGCTTAGATGCTTTCAGCGTTTATCCCGGCCGACCGTGGCTACCCGGCAATGCCTTGTGTAAGACAACCGGTGCACCAGAGGGTCGTTCAACATAATCCTCTCGTACTAATGTTAAGTCCCCTCAATTCTCCAGCGCCCACAGCGGATAGAGACCAACCTGTCTCACGACGGTTTAAACCCAGCTCGCGTACCGCTTTAAATGGCGAACAGCCATACCCTTGGAACCTTCTCCAGCTCCAGGATGCGATGAGCCGACATCGAGGTGCCAAACCT
>JBBQTJ010000182.1:0-6916 GCA_038213315.1 Planctomycetota bacterium | reverse complement strand
GCTTCGCGGCATGATGGTTTCCTTGACCTGGAGGTCACCGGGGCGGGCGGCGAAGCGACCGAAGCGGAACAGTGCCTCGCGGGCCTGGGCCTGACACCGTCTGCGCGCGCGGTGCGCAGCGAAGCCGAGATTCTGGCGGGCACCACGCCGGACGAGCCCTGCGAGCTGTGCCCGGGGGTGTGGATTGATCCCCGTGGCGACTTGTCGGCTGATGGCCGGTTGGTGCTGCGCATTCCACCGTCGCCGGCCTTTGGCGACGGACGGCACCCGACCACGCGCATGCTCGCCGGCTGGATCATGAACCTTGCGATGGACGGCGCGCCGGTCCTGGACCTGGGCTGCGGCACCGGCGTCCTTGGCATTCTGGCGCACCATCGCGGAGCCCGCGTGGTGTTCACCGACGTCGATCCCAACAGCGTGCGCACCTGCCGCGACCGCGCTTTGGCCAATGGCGTGCTGGATCCCCAGGTGGTGCGCAGTGATTTGCTGGCGGAGGTACCGGCCGGTCCCTACCGGGTGATCATCGCCAACATCTACGCCGATCTGTTGCTGGAAGTGGCTGCTGATACGCGGCTTGATGTCTTGCTGCCCACCGGCGACCTGCTGCTGTCCGGCATCAGCTCACCCAAGGCCGATAGCGTGCTGGCCGCCTGCACCGCGCGCGGTTGGCAGCTGCGTGAGCGCTGTGAAGAAGCCTGGTGGACGGCGCTGTGGCTGGTGCGGAACAAGCCCCCGGTCGGCTGACCTTCGTCGCTATGCTCCGCCTCCTGCCGCCGCTCCTGCTGACCTTGTCGCTCGGCGCCGCCGAGGTTCCGACGCTCAGCCGCATTACCCTCGATTCAGGGTTCGTCACCCTTGGCCGCTACGACGCGGCCACCGGCCGCCTGCTGGTGGTGACGCCCACCGGCGAGATCACCAAGCAGGTGGCCCCGGAGCGGATCTCGGCGCAGGAGCCGGTGACAGCCGCCGAAGCCGAGGCCTGGATGAAGCGCCTGCAGGACGAGGCTACGGCCCGGATCGCCCGCGCCGCCGAGGAAGCTCCGCGACGTCACGCCGAAGCCATGGCCGAAGCGGAACGGCAACGCGCCTTCGCCGAGGCCGATGCCGTCCGGCAAGAAGCCGACGCCAAGAAGCAGGCCCTGGCAGCGGAGCAGGCCTTGAAGCTCGTCGAAGCGGAAATGAAGGTCTGGACCGCGGCGAAAGAAGTCGATGCCCGCGACCGTGAAGTGGCCGCCAAAGAGCGCGAGGCCGACGCGCGCCGGATCGAAGCCGCCGCCGCCCTCACCGCCGCCCAGGTCGCGCTGCGCCAACAGGCCAGTGGACGTTGGGTCTGGGCGCGCACCGCTGGTGCACCAGACGGCGAATGGCTCTGGGTCTGCCAGGGCAGCACCCGTCCACCACCGCCTGCGTCAGGCCCGGTCACGCCCAAGGCGCGCACCGCAAGCGGCGCAGCCGACTGGTGATAGCATTGAGCTGACGCCTCAGCGCAGCCGGCTGTTGGTCATCGGCTCGCGGCGGACGAGCTCGGCGCGTTCGGCTTCCGCCTGGGCGCGATAGCGTTCGGGTGCGGCGCTAGCCGCGGCCGCCTGCTCGGCGATGGCGATGAAGCGCCGGCGCGGGGCCAGGGCCACCGGCTCGCGGGCGATGGCCTCACGCTGGGCCACGAGGGCGTCATCCCAACGCCGCTGGGCCACCAGATCATTGGCGAGCTGACTACGGGCGAAGCTGCTGTGGGGGATGGCCATGCACAGGGCGCGGCTGAGCGGCTCCCGCGCGGCGCCGGGAGGATCGGCCTGCAGCATCTGTAATTGCAGGTCTAAATCCAACCGGCCACGCAGGCGCGCTTCGGCCACCGCCAAGGCCAACACCAGACGTCCATCCTGATCGTTGTTGGGCGCGGGCCGTCCCAGGTCCTCGGCCAGCAGCTCCAGGGCCCGACGCGCACGGTCGGGGGGCGCGGTGACCGCCGCCTGCACCAGATCACGCAGCGAGCGCGCGGCGCGGACCTCGGTGAGGCCCCAAAGGACCAGGCCCAGCAGCAAGGTCATACTCATAATGACGACACCGATGCCCCAGCGGTCTGGCCAAGGGCGCAGCCCACGGGCGCCCAAGCACGACAGAGCCACCGCCGTCCCCGCCAGGGCCAGGGTGTGCAGGTGGAAATCCACCAAGCAATGCAGGGCGAAGCCGCCCAGGCCCACGGGCAACGCCCACGCCGGTGGCGGCACCAAGTCACGCAGCCGCCACACCAGGACGGCCACCAACACCCCGACCACCGCGACCCAAGCGACACGGATCAGTGGATCCTGCCCGCCGGGCCACCAGCCGCAGTTGCCATCCAACAGACCGAACAAGCCGCCGTAGGCGAAGGCGACCACCAGCACCATCGGGACCAGCAGCGCGGGCGGTGGGCGATATCCGACAGGGGTTTCCGCAATCAGCACCGCCCGTCGGCCCCAAGCCAGCGCGGCCAAGAGGCCCAGCAGCAGCAGACCGGCGGGCAGGCCGGCATCCACAGCCAGCTCCAACGGTTCGCAGTGGGCGAAGCGCACCGGCTCGGCCCACAGCGGCATCACCGAGGGATACTCGGCACTGAAGCCGCCCAGGCCGTGGCCCAGCAGCGGGGCCTGACGGACCAGTTCGGTGGCTCCGCTCCAATAGCCGAGGCGCACTTCGATGCTGGGCCAGAATGCGGCACGCAGTCCTGCTGATGCCAGCAGCGCCGCGATTCCCAGGGCCAGGCAGGGCAACGGCAGCCAACGCCAGCGGCCGGGCATCCACGCCAGCCACGCCACGGTGCTGGCCATGGCCAGGGACAACCAGCCGGCCTTGGCGTTGGCGCCGAGCATCGCGATCACGCCGCCGACCAGCAAGATGCCCAGCACCAAGCGATGGCCGCGGCGCTGGCCCTTGGCCACCAGCAGGCCGAATAAAAGGGGCAGCAGTAAAACGAGATACGCAGCCAATTGGTTGGCGAGGGTGAAGGTGCCAAAGATGCCGCCGTCATGCAGGCGCTGGATCAGGTCGCCCTGCATGGCCGCACCCAGCGTGATATCGCCCGCCGCCTGAGCGCTGCGCATGGCCGGCAGCACCCAAGGCCATTGCAGCAAGGCGATGGCGATCTGCGCTCCGGCGCCGGCCACCACAGCAGCCAGGGCCAGGCGCTCGCGACCGGGCAGGACCAGGGCCAGATACGCCGCCAAGGCGCCAGCGGCCAGGGCTTTGCTCCACATGGCTCCTGCGACCAGGGCGGATGGGCCGGCGATCACCGCCGGGACCATCAGCAGCACTAAAGCCATCAGGGCAACGCCGCTGCGATTGCAGCGCCAGGTCAGCCAGCCGGCCAATGAACCGACCCAGCCGAGCAGCAGGCCGACGACCAACAAGGTCAGCCAAGCAAGATGGTCGAGGGCGGCCGGGTCGCCATCCCACACCAGCGGGACGAGGACGAGCAGCAGGACCACCAGCACCTGATGCACGAGATCGTGGACCCGACGGAGGTCGGAGGCCGGCCGCGCGCCGGCAGCATCGGCCGGGGTGACGGCGGCGCGGCCCGGGTCAGACGCCGGCATCACGGCGGGTCTCCAGCAGGACCACCGCGCCGAGAATGGCCGCACACTGGGCGAGGACGGTGATGCCGCTGGTCCACTCGCCATGGCGCAGCTGCAAGGCGCCGGCCGCCAAGGCGGTCTGCAGGCAGGCCACCACCGCCACCGCAGTGCGCGGCGACAGGCCCAGCCGTCCCAGGCGATGGCCGATGTGATTGCGATCACCCTGCATGATCGGTCGACCCATGCTCCAGCGGCGCAGCACCACCACGGCGGAATCAAACAGCGGAATCGAGACGATGATCACCGGTGCGGCCAGGGCCAGCACGTTGCCACCCTCGCTGGCCGGCCAGAAGGTCACATGCAGGGTCCCGGCGGCGATCAAATAGCCGATCAGCAAGGAACCCGCATCGCCCATGTAGATCTTGGCCGGCGGAAAATTCCAGCACAGAAAGCCGCCCACCGCGCCAATGAACACCAGCCAGGGTAGGCAGTCGATGCCGTTCGTCCCCATCGCTGCGCCCAGGGCCAGCACCACCGCCGAGATGATTGCCACCGTGCTGCTGAGGCCGTCCGCATGGTCGATAAGATTGAAGGCGTTGGTGATCACCACCATCCAGCCCCAGGCCGCCAAGAAAGCGAACCAAGGCCACTGCTGTTGCAGCGAATCGACGCCCAGGTCCGCCAGCGGCACGACCACGGCGGCCACCAAGGCCTGCAAAGCCAGTTTGGTCCAGGCGCCCATGGGCCGACGATCATCCAGCAGGCCGATGACCAGCAGCACCGCCCCGCCCCCGGCGATCACCAGCAGTTCGCGGGTGAGTACCGCATGATTGACCAGATAGGCGGTGACCACGCCAACCAGGAGGGCGACCGCGATGGCCACGCCGCCGCCATAGGGCACGGCGCGGGCGTGTTGTTTGTGCGCCTCGGCGCCAGGCTGGTCCTTGAAGGCCAGGCGAGCCGCCACCAGCATGACGACGCGCGTCCCGACCAACGCCGTCAGGAAGGCCACCACGCCCGGTAGCACCAGGCCCAGTCCGGTATTCACCGGGTCAGTGTCCGGCCAGCAGTTTGCCGACGGCCTTGGGATCGAGGTGGGCGAAGCCACCCGCCGCGTCGATCACCGTGCCTTTGAGCACCTGCGCCGCCGGAGTGCCGGCCAGGGTGCAGACATCGGCGGTGTCCTGGGTCTCGAAAACTTTCAGGCCAAGACCGCGCACCGCGGCCACATTGGCATCAAGGCCGCTCATCAGGGCCGAACGCGTCCAGGCGATGCTGACGCCCACATAATGGCCGTTCTTGCGATCGCCGACCTCGTTCTGCCCCTGCACCACGATCGGAATCAGGGCCTGCTTGGTGCTGGGATAGAGGCCCGAACCTTGCAGGCGGCCGTCGTTGGGCGAGAGCGGCACGACCACGTACCACGGCGCGGCGCGCGGCGCGTAACGGGTGTGGCGGACGCAGAGGTGATAGACGCCGAAGACGTTCACCTGGAAGACTCGCTGGTAGTCCTCGGGCTTAATGCCGAAGAACAGCGCCGGGTGGTTGATGGCGGCGAAGGGGAAAACGTGGCTGATCGCCAGGCCCTGGCCCTTGAGGTGCTCGAATAGCGCATCGATCTGCGCCAGGTCGCCCTGGTTCACCTGCGCCGGCAATACGCTGCCGGCGCCAGCCTCGCGGGCCAACTGCTCGGCCGTGGCGGTGATCTTGGTCAGGTCTCGCGAGCCGGTGATCACCACCTTGGCGCCGCCTTGGGCCAGATTGCGGGCGATGGCATAGCCGATCGAGCTTGGATCACTGGCGCCCGTGACGATCGCCACCGCGCCGGCAAACGACACGCCACTGCGGCACGCCGCCAGCAGCGCCGGGAAGCGGGCATCGTCCACCAGGGCGGGATCAATGCGCGGCGTCCAGGTGCCAGGTGCTCCGGAGCCGATCCAGGTGCCGAACAATGCGGTCATGAGCGTGCCTTTCGCGCGAATGAAGGCACGGATGTATGCACCGCGGCGGGGGGGGCAACAGGGAGGGGCGAGAGGTCAGATGCTGCGCGACCCCGTCCGCCTACTCCGTCGCCCTCCAGGCCGGACCCCGGCCCCAGTTGACGATCTGGTCCTGGCCGCCGTGGCGGACCCTTCGGCGATCTGCACTGGCTTGGTCAGCTCGCCGGCCACGCCAGCTATGCTGCCGCCGAGGAGCACGAGCTGGGCGGCAAAGGGCATGGTTTCAATCCTTGAACACAACATGCCGGGAGCCATGTCGCGTAGCTGCCTGTCTACTTAAGCCGGGCACGCCGCTCGTGAGACGGGGCATGGCCCCACCGAGCCCGATAGCGGACGGCGAAATGCAAAGGATCCGGATAGCCGACTTGCTCAGCGACCACATGGATGGGCAGGTCGCCATCGCGCAGTAACCGGCGGGCGCGTTCATGCCGCATGCGCTCCAACCATCGCCGGGGCGGCTCGCCCAGGCAGGCGCGGAAGCGATTGGCGAAACGAGACGGCGACAGACCGGCGATGGCCGCCAGCGCGGCCACGTCCCACGGATGGGCTAGGTCGCGGGCGACCCGCTCCACCGCCGCGCGCAGGCGCGGATCAAGCCGGCCCTCGCGATGGGAGGGGCTGAGCGGATTGTGCTCGGCCGACCACAGCAGCGCCTCCTCAAGCGCGTTGAGCGCCAGCAGATCGCCGTGATGCGTTCTTTGCTGGCGCGCATGTCGGCATCGGCGATGCGCTCGGCAAGGCGCGTGAACACGCCAGCATCGTTGATGGTGAGCAGGCCGATGCCGGGGGCAGGCTCGGGCCACACCAACAGCGGCAGCACTTCGGGGCGGGGCAGCCAGTGGATCCAGTGAAAGCGCCAGCGCCCGACGGCCGGGTCGGTGCGGTAGTCCTGCCGCGTCCCCGGCGCATAACGCACCAGGGTGCCGGGGTCGATCCGCAACTCACCACCCGTGTGCCGCAGGATGCCCGCCCCCGCGATGGTGCAGAACAACAGCCAGTCGGTGGTGCCACCCTGGCGTTCACACCCATAGCTGGCGACGGCATCGAAGCGTCCGGTCAGCAACGGCCCGTCCCGCAACATGGTTTGCGGCCGGCGCTCTCCATAGCTGATGTGGCGGTCGGCGTGGGTGGACATGGAAACAGGTTATGGGGTTTAGGATATGGGGTATGGTGAAGAAAGAGCCGCTGCACGTGCCTTCCCATTGCCAAAATCCAAGAACCCGATTCTCGGGCTGTAGGTAGGAGGCATGGTGACGGCAGAGCGTTCGTGTCCACAGCACCATGTTTGCCCCACGAACTCCCCGTCGACTCCTGCCGGCTCGTGAGGTACACTGGCATCATCATGAGCGACCTCCGCGAATTCGT
>JBBQTJ010000181.1:0-6922 GCA_038213315.1 Planctomycetota bacterium | reverse complement strand
GCTTTTCACGCCTGGAGTAGGATTGAGAGGTGCCGTCGGCGTTGGCCGGCAGGCTACGACCAACCACCAAGCATAGGGCTACGTGACTTTTATTACCTCGCGAATGGCCCGGTGTCCACCGCACCCATTCTGCGCCACCTCACTGCCGACGCCATCGCTCGCCAGCCTTTTCTCAGACCTTGAACCGTCCGACCAGCCCCTGCAATTCCTGGGCGATGGCGGTGAGTTGGGCGGCAGAGCAGCGCGCCAGTTGGGCCCCTTGGGCGGCCTCGGCGGCAGCGCGATCCACGCCGGTGATGCGGGTGGCGACGGCGTCAACGGCGCTGGCGGCATCGCCGAGGTACCGGCTCATCTCTGACGAGGCGGCAGCCTGCTCTTCGACTGCGGCAGCGATGGAGGCGGAAGTCTCATCCACCTTGCTGATGCTTGTGCCGACCAGGCCGATGGTGCTGGCCACGGTATGCGTCTCGGTCTGCATGGTATGGATGCGGCAGGCGATGTCGTTTGAGGCGGTGGATACCTGGCGGGCCAGGGCCTTGACCTCATTCGCCACCACGGTGAAGCCGCGGCCGGCCTCGCCGGCGCGGGCGGCTTCGATGGTGGCATTCAAGGCCAGCAGATTGACCTGGCTGGCGATGCGGGCGATCAGGGTCACCACCTCGCCGATGGCGGCGCTGCTGGTTTCCAGCCGGACCAGCGCGGTGCCGGCCTGCTTCGACCCGTCGGCGGCCGATCCCGCGAGGCTGGCGGCGTGCTGGGCATTGCCGGCGATCTCCTGAACCGATGCGCTCAACCCGCCGACTGCCACCACGGCGGCGTGCACTGACGAGCGCACCGTGGCAGCGGCGCTGCTGACGGCGTTGATCTCGTGGGCGGCGGTGTCGGTGTGGCTGGCCAGATCCTGAGCTTGGCGGTCAAGCACCTCCGCGGCCTGGGTCAGGGTGGTGGTGGCCTGGCCCACCGAACGCAGCAACTCCTGCAGGCGGGCGACGAAGCCATTGAAATTGATGGCCAGGTCGCCCAATTCATCGTGCCGGCGTTCATCGAGGCGCTGGGTCAGGTCCCCGTCGCCAAGTGCGATCTCGTGCAGTCGGTCGGTGACCGCGCGCAATGGCTGGGTGACGCTGCGCGCCAACAGGACCATCGCGCCTAAGCCAAGCAACGTGATCGCCAGCGCGGCCGCCACCGTGCTGGCCAGCGCGCGTCGGGCCCGGCCATCCAGATCGCGCTCAAGCTGGACGCTGGCCGCCAGGGCGGCGGTGGCGGGCACCGCCACGGCGACCAGCCAGCGGTCATGGGCGGTGGCCCGCGCCTGCCGGCCACCCAGCCAGGTCGCGTCCAGGGCATCAATCTGCGTGGCGCCTTCCTTGGGCGCCAAGCCGGCAGCCCGGGGCATGGTCGTCTCGCTGAGGGGGGACGGCGGGCCAATCGGCCTGCTGCAGCCGATCAGGACCTGGTCGCGATCAGCCAGCAGGCAGCGGCTTTGCCCATCGTAGAGGCCCAGACGAGCGCTGATCAGCACCTGCTGCAGCAGGTCCGCCGGCAGGTCGCAGCCCACCAGGGCGACCGTCTTCCCCGCCGCCACGACCGGTACCACAGCGCCCACCATCCAGGCGGAGGTTGAGCCGGGGAGGAGGTGCGGGGCCTGGATCTGTTCACGTTGGTCGACCGCTGCCGGCAAGGTGGCCAGCTCCTTCCAACTCGGCAGGGGTACCAGCTGGGGCTTGGCAGAAGTGCTGCTGCGGGTCCAGCAAGCGGCCAGGCGGCCGGTGGCATCATGCCCCGTGGTCTTGGCATAGACCGCATCCAGGCCGAGTTGATCTGCTTCCAGGGCCACCGCCCAGATGCGCAGGGCCTGGGGATGATGCTCCAGAGCAGTCTGCATCAGGGTGAAGAGCTGCTCGCGGGATAACTCCAGCGGGTCTTCCGCCGCCCGGGTCCGGCCAAGCAGCTGGGCCAGGGGTCTGGCTCCGGCCAAGGCTGAGGTGGTCAGGCCTTCAATGCTGAGCGCTGCCTGGGACACCGCCTGCCCCAGGCGCTGGCTGGCCAGTTCACGTTGCGCCGCGAGCGACGCCTGCACCGCCACCGCCCGGGCCTGACCGGAAAGCACGGTGTTCACCAGCAAAGTCACCCCAACTGTTGCCAGTAAAGCGCAGCCCGCGGTCAGAAAGATACGGGTGGTCAGGCGCATGGGGACAATGGTCGGAAAGGAGGGACGATCACGGGTGCCGGATGCTGGCCCCAAGTCGAGTGTACGCCGAGATAGGCGAGGTTGGCAAGCGGGCGCGCTGATCGTCCAGCGCGCCCGGCAGCGCGCGTCACTCGACTTTCACGGCATCCTGCAACAGCTCCTCGGGAATGACCACTTTCAGAGCAGTCATGCGCGCAAGGTGCACCTTCAGGCGTGGTTTGGGATCATAGACCGCAGGAACCTCGGCGATTTTCTTGCCGTCGACCAACACGGCAATTACCTGGCCGGCCAGTTGCGCGCCCAGCCAGGCATCATCCGCCACCAACCCGCACACCGCCTTGCCCGCATTCACCGGCTTTTCGTCATAGGACCACACCGGCAGGTCACCGGCGATCTGAGCGATGGTGGCGGCGTTGTCGAAAATGACGCCCTGAGTGCCCATGACGATCAGGCCGACGCCCGCATCCTTCAACTCTTTCACTGCCAGGCCGACCTGGTCCTTGCTCTTCACCAGGCGTTCCTGATAGGCGATGCCGGCCGCTGCACAGGCGGCCTTGGTGCCGGGCCCGTCCACCAGGGCGCCGGGGTGGCCGTCCTGCAGCAGCAGGCCCAGGCTCTTGAGGTCGGGCCAGATCGCCTTCATCGCCGTCACCTGCGCGGCGGCCGGGACGGCATAGCTGCAGCCAGTGATCAGACCGTCGGGCTTGGCCGGGTCTTTCAACACGCCCAGCGCCACCGGGTCATTGGCCACGCCGAAGAAACTGGGCACGGTCGGCGCATGGTCCTTCATCCAGGTGGCGCCATCGCTGCGCAGGAAGACCACCGCCTGCTTGGTGCCCTGCCATTCGGCATAGACCGCGCCGGCCTCCTCCAAAGTCTTGAGCTTGCCTTTCAATTCGACCTGGATCTGCGGGGCCTTCTCGGCCAGGGCCTTGGCGAAGGCGGCATAGGTCAGGTCGGTCTTGGACGAGGCGTTGTTCCAGATCACCCCCACTTGGGGGGCATCTCCGGCCCACGTGGCGGTGGCGATAAGACAGGCGAGGAGAGTGCGCATGGATGAGGCTCCAGAAGTGGGAGGGGGTATGGTGGCAGGGATGAGAGGGATTATGTGCGTGCGCTGATGATGGTGGTTGATGGCGCCGTCAGCTTCGCGGCGCTGCGCCGGCCACCTGGTTCAACTCGGCGGCGAGGCGGAGCAGGCGCTCAGCTGCGGCCCGGGTCTGGGCCGCACCGGCCTGTCCGCTGGCTGCGGCCTGGGCCACCTCACCGACCACACTGGCGATGGTGCTGGCCCCGTGGGAGGCACCCTCGGCACTGCGGGTGATCTCGACGGTGGTGCTGGCCTGCTGCTCAACCGCGGCGGCGACCGCGGTCTGGAGGTCGCTGATCCGGCGGATGATCGCATCGATCTGGTGGATGTCGGTCGCGGCGGTGGCGGCATCGGTCTGTAGCGCGTGGATGCGCTGACCCACGTCTTGGGCCGCCGCTGCTGATTGCCGGGCCAAGGCCTTGACCTCTGCGGCCACGACCGCGAAGCCACGTCCGGATTCACCGGCCCGAGCGGCTTCGATGGTGGCATTGAGGGCAAGGAGGTTGGTCTGTCCGGCGATGGCCGAGATGGTCTTCACCACGTCATCGATGGTGCGGCTCGAGGCTTCGAGGCGGCTGACCGATTCCTCAGCCTGCCTGGCGGCCGTCACCCCGTCGCTGGCAACCTGGCTGGCATTGGAGGAATTGCGGGCGATCTCCTGGATCGAAGCGGCCATCTGGGTGGCGGCGGTCGCCACGGTCTGCACGGCGGCGGAGACATTCTCGGCCTGCCCGGCGGCAGTGGCGGCCCGGCTGGCGATGTGTTCGGCGGTGGTGGCGGCGGTGGTGGCAGTGCCTTCAAGGCAGCCGGCGTCCGTGGACAGGCTGGCGGCGATGGTGGCGGTGCGATCCAAGGTGCGCTGCATGCCGCCGATGGTGGCATTCACCGCCCGGGCAAGATCGGCAAGCTCGCGTGGGCCGGACTCGGGGAGACGGCGCGACACGTCGCCGGCGGCCATGGCATTCAGCACGTCCACCGTACCGCCCAGCGGACGGGTGATCGCTCTGGTCATGACCAAGCCGACCAGCGCAGCGATGAGCATGGCGATGCCACCGGCAGCCATGGTCAGCAGGATGGTCAGGCGCAATCCCCGGCGGATGTCGCTTTGCGAAGAGAACAGGGCGATTGCGCCAGCGGCTTTCCCGTCGACCAGCAGCGGACTGAGGGCCACGAAGTACGCGTCGTCGCCGCTGCCAGTGGTGGCCCTGGTCAACGCCGAGTGGTCCAGTCCATGGTCCGGCGCACTGGCCGAGGAGGTTGGAAAGGTTGCCGGCTGATAGCCAGCGGCGGTCCCGGCCGCTAGCGTCGTCCCGGCATAGAGGCAGATGCGCAGTCCGAGTTGTTCCTCCTCGCTGGTCAGAAATGCGTGATTGATGGGCCGCCCAAGGAGCAACACGCCCCGCTGAATCAGGTCCATTTGAAAGGTGGCCGGATTGAGGCCCTCGACCATGAGCGGAGCGGTGGCTTCGGCGCGCCAGGCACTGTGGCGTAGGATCAGACCAGCGCCGGCCTGGGTCGGTTGGAGCCTTGGGAAGGTCAGCGGTACGTTCGGCAGTGGCTGCGCTGGCTGCCAGTCTTTGGGCTGGGGCTCCTGACCGGCAGCCAGGGCCACGCCGACCAGATGCCTGTCTTCACCCACGATCAGCAGGAGCAGTCGCTCGCCATCAGCGGCGCTGGCGCACAGGAGGCCACCTTCACTGGTATAGATCGCCGCATCCGCAGCTCCTGCTGCGGCCATCGCATGGCCGGTCCGCAGGGCCAGGGCGGCACGCTCCTGCACGACCATCGAGGCCATGTCCGCCTTGGCCGCGTTCTCTTGCAGGAAGCCTGCTTTACTGGAGAGCTCCTTGTCGCTGCTGATCCGCAGCGCGGCCTCGCGCAGCCGGGTCGTGGTGTCGGTGAGGGTGCCAGCCATCACCTGCATGCCCTGGGCCAACCGGTCGTGCGCCTGGCTGGTGCCCTGGCGCCAGAGGGCGACCGACACCATCGCCACCACCAGAGCGAGGGCGATGGCGATGGTGAGCAGGCTCTGAAGCAGCAGTCTGGTCTTGATGGTCAGGGCCATGGCGCTGGCCTATTTCGCGGTGCGCGCCGCCTCGACCTCGGCCTCGGGGCGCATGGTTTCGCTGGCCGGGACCACCACCAAATCTTTGTAGATCGGGAAAGTGTATGCCGGGTCGCTGCCGATAGTGCCGAGGTAGACCGGGCAGGCGAGTTGGTTGTCGATGGCGCGGAAGGCGAGCTTACCACGGCAGGTCTCGATCTCGGCGGCCTTGAGCGCGTCCTTCACCGCCTCGGTGTCGATGCTCTTGGCCTTTTCGACACCCTGCTTCAGGGCCATCACCGCGTCGTAGTGCAGGATCACCCAGTCGCTGGGGAAGCGTCCGGCGCGCTTCGCCTTATAGGCCTCAATCAGGTGCTTCATCATCGGCTGGTCGAGGTGGCCGTGGAAGACCGCCCGGGTCATCGCCAGGGAGCCGATGGGCAGGCCCTCCTTCTGGTCCATCAGCGCGTTCATCGGCACCGCAGCGCCAGGGCAGGGGAAGCGCTCGGTGAACTTCACCGCCACGGCGGCGGCGTTGAAGCGCTTGAGATCGTCGCCCGACAGACCGTTGAAGATGAAGCCGGGCTTGGCGGTGGCGAGGGCGGCCATGTGCGAGGCCCACTCTGACTCGCCCAGCTTGGGCCAGCGCTGCTCCTTAAGCTCCAACTCAGGCATGATCGCCTTGAGGTTGGCGACCACGTTGCCCTGCAGGCTTTTGCCGAACGGATAGTCGGAGGCGATGGTGGCGTAGCTCGACCAGCCCTTGGCCTTGGCCATCGTCGCCAGGGTCTGGGCCAGGGCCTTGGCCAGCATGTAGGTGTTGGGCACCACCGAATAGACGTAGGGGCTGGGGTTGAGCTTCGTGATGTCTTCAGAATTGCTGTGACCAGCGATCATCAGCACCTTGGCCTCGGTGATGAGCGGCTTCACCGCCAGGGCGCAGCCGCTGCTCCAGACGCCGATCAGGGCCCGGGGTTTGGCCTCGGCGAGGAGGGCCTTGGCCTGGGTAGCAGAGATGTCGGGTTTGCCCTGGTCGTCCTTCACCGTCAGCACGATCTTGTGCTGGCCGAGAAGGCCGCCCGCGGCGTTGATCTCATCGACCGCCAACGTCACCCCTTCGAGGTCCTCGCTGGTGTCGACCGAACCCGGGCCGGTGAGGCTGAGGATTACGCCCAGCGAATAGTCCTCGGCGTGCATGGCGCTGGTGAGGAGCAGGCTGGCGGCCAGGGCCAGGGTTGCAGAGCGGGAACGGCTGGACATGAGGGATTCCTTCGCTGGCAGATAACCCACTATACACATCTGATCATCGTAAGGTCAAACGGCAGTTTGATGGCTTGGTAAAATTGCGTCCGCACCGGGCGCTTGGCTCGGGGCGTGGCGATGACAACAGTCAGTCGCATCGACTGTCACAACGCGCTCCACAGCGCCCCGCAGTAAGCAGGGCGAACCAGTCAGCGTCGCGCCGCCGCCCGGCCAAGATGATAGGCGTCGTGGCTGGACATGAAGAAGACCCAGTCCGACAGGTCCCGGTGGTTGGGCTTGAAGTAGTCGCGGCGCGTGGTCCACGGCACGGTGATCTCTGCATCGGTCAGTCCGC
>JBBQTJ010000180.1:0-6997 GCA_038213315.1 Planctomycetota bacterium | reverse complement strand
TGTCGCCGGGGCCGGCATCGGTGGCTGCCACGCGCTCCAGGCCCTCGAATTTGAGGATCTGCTGCACCCGGGCCTTGCCTGCGGCGCCGTCCGGACCCTCCATCACAAGCACGTCCTGGTTCACACGCAAGGTGCCCTGGCTGATACGGCCCACGCCAATACGTCCAACGTAGGTCGAATAATCCAGCGAGCTGATCTGCAATTGCAGCGGCGCGGCCGGATCACCCTTGTTTGCCGGCACATGCGAGAGCACGGTGTCGAACAACGGCGCCAGGTCCTTGCCCCATTGTTCGCCGGCCTCGCCGGCTTCCATCGAGGCCCAGCCGTTCAAACCGGAGGCGTACACCACCGGGAAATCGAGCTGTTCTTCGGTCGCACCGAGCTTGTCGAACAAGTCGAAAGCGGCATTGATCACATAGTCCGGACGCGCTCCCGGGCGATCCACCTTGTTGACCACGACGATCGGCTTGAGGCCCAGCGCCAGTGCCTTCTTGGTCACGAAACGGGTCTGCGGCATCGGGCCTTCGACCGCATCAATCAGCAGCATCACGCCGTCGACCATCGACAAGGCCCGTTCGACCTCACCGCCGAAGTCGGCGTGGCCGGGGGTGTCGACGATGTTGATGTGGGTGTCGTTCCAGTCCACGGCGCAGTTCTTCGCCAGGATGGTGATGCCGCGTTCCTTTTCCAGGTCGTTGCTGTCCATCACGCGTTCGGCGACTTTCTCGTTGGCGCGGAAGGTGCCGCTTTGGCGCAGCAGCATGTCGACCAGCGTGGTTTTGCCATGGTCGACGTGGGCAATGATGGCGATGTTGCGAATGTCGGCGCGACGGTCAGAGGCTACTGGAGCGGGCATAGGGACACCTTCGGGGGGCAAGCGTTTATCGGACGGCGCGCATAAGGAAAGGAATCTCGTCCGGTGGCGTCCATGTCCCCTGGCCATGGCGGAGGCGTCTGGCCGGTCTACCATGGCCCACGGTCAGGCGCGAAGCCCATCCGCCGGCCATTTTTTCGGAGTCTTCCATGCGCCTGGTCCCGTCCCTGCTTCTCCTGTGCATGCATGCCGCGGTATTCGCCGTCGACGTGGCGACCCCTGGGGCAGAGACGGCGGTGCCGGTCCCGGTCGCAGAGGCCGGGGCGGGCGGGGCCCAGCAGATCCTGTCCCAGCTGCCCAATCCGCTGCCATCCGGCGTGATCCAGGAGGGCGATACGGTGCGCTGGAGCGCCGGCGGCACGGCGCCGTCCTTCGCCTTCCAGGCCGCCACCTGGCCGGACGAGAATCCCCGCCTGGTGGTCGACGGCGGCATCCTGGCGGTGTCGGCGCGTCTGGTGGCCGACGATCGCCTTGCGGCGGTCGTGGCCTTGCCGGGGCTGTTGGCCCAGGCCCAGGCCGCTGGCCTGGACCTAGCGACGTTGACCTTGCATGAGGGGGCCATGACCGGCTTCCATCTGCGTTCGAATGAGGTGGTGGTCCTGCCCGAAGGCGCGTTGAAGCGGGTGGATGTGCCGGGGGCTGATCAGGCTGGTCGTGCCACCCTTGAGACGGCCGTGTCGAACCTGCGTCCCGCCATCGCGCACAGCCCGGTCAACGCGCTGGGTCGTCGCACCCTGGAGTATGTCCTTGATCGCATGGCCAAGCGCGAAGTGGCCAAGGCCCAAGCCGAGGTCGCCCCGGATCCCGACACCGTGGCTGCCGACGTGGACGAGATCCTCCCCAGTTTCGCCCGCCGCGTGGTGCGCTATGGCTGGCTGGACCAGTTCTTTCCCCAGGACAAGGGAGCGGTCGCGGCGGTGGTCGCGGCGGTCCGGGCGGCCGAAGAGTCCCGTCCTGTGCGTCTGTACGAAGGCCCAGGCGGACGCCTGGCGCAGGTGCGGGATGGTTTTGGCCGCGACGGCTGGATCCTGACCACGTCCAAGCGCAGCGCCTATACCACCGACCACCTCATGCCCCTCTACCACTGGGCGATGCCCGAGGAGCTCAAGCTGGTGGTGGAGCTGCCGGTCGGGGCCAAGGCCCTTGATCAAGTCCTGCCGCTGCGGGCGCGCATGTTCTTCGGTCACCAGTGTCTGGCCGACTGGACCCCCGCGGGTGGCCTGGTCGCCCCGCGCGATGCCTGGCGCGAAGCGATTCCGGCGGTGGGCCGGCGGGGCGTCGAGAAGGCCGCGGTGCAGGACTTCATCCCCCCGCACCTGCTGGTCAGCGACCTCAATGGCGATGCGCGCCTGCTGGTGACCAGCTATGGCACCGTTGCCCCGCCGCGGGACGGCGGCAAGGCCGAGGGCGAGCGCTTCCTGGGCGAGGCGGTGAAGGCCCTGCCTGACGCGGCCCACCTGGATCTGCTTGGCGAGCTGTTGTTCACCTATGTCTACGACAGCCCGGATCCGCGCTTTCCCTACTTGTTGGGCAACCGGCAGGTCAAGGGCGACATCCACCAGACCACCCAGCAGAGCTTGGCGTCGGTCACCGGTGGCATGATGCGCGGCGACTGCGACGACCTCAGCGAGCTGTACCATACCATCGCCGGGCGACAGGGTCGCCTGCCCCATGTCATCAGCCTGCCCCAGCACGCGGCCTGCGCCTGGGCGGAAAAGCGTGATGATGGGCGTTGGTCGGTCTTCGTTCTGCAAACTGGCCCAGCCATGCAGTTTGATGACGCGACCCTGCCCGGAGCTTTGGCCAAGGCCTATGGCCACTTCGATGCCGGTGACACTTTTGATCCCAATGCATTGGGCCTGTCGCTGCGTTTTTCGGGCGAGAATACCCGCAGCATGTGGGCCCTCTCGTGGCGCATCTTCGCCGAGCCGGACTACGCCCGGACCATGATCGATGTGCAGCAGGATTGGCATTACCAGACCTACCGGCGCGGCATCGACAAGATGCAGCGCATGATCACCGGCGGCCATCTTGAGCTGTTGCCCCAGGTGCTGAGCGCGACGTCTGCCGAGGCGATGCGCGCCATTGCCCCGGGCGGCGATTTCGACAATGCCAATTTCCGCGAGCTGTCGGGCCTGTCGACCTTCACCGGGCAGAAGGACTGGGCGGTCAACTATCATCGTACCGCGATGGCCCTGCTGCCGGCCGAGGATGAATCCAGCCGCCTGTACATGACCATCGAACTGGTCGGTCACCTGCATGCGGCGGGTCAGGATGCGGAAGCGCTCAAGACCGCTGAGGACGTCCTGGACCTGCTGCGGCGCCGGGACATCAAGGCCAAGCTCGGCCAGTCGGTGGTTCAGGCGGGCATGCAATTGGCAGCCTCGCTGGCCTTCAAAGAGGGCGTGCCCCTGGCCTTGCGCGCCTTGTCCGAGACCGGTGTGGTCCAGGGCATGTCTGGGCAGATCACGCGCATCGCGGGCTGGCTGGACAGCAAGGAGTTCAAGCCGGAGGCCTGGGAAGGGGCGCCTGAGTTCCAGCAATTCCGCCGTCTGGGCGCCGAGTTCTCGGGCCTGGCCATCACCCTGCTGCGCGAGGCCGGCCCGGACAGCCTGGCCACCGATCCGACCCTGCAGCTGCTGGCCCGCGCGACCCAGGACTGGCTCACCGGCATCGCCTTTCGCGTGCATGAGGACCAGGACGAGGACATCCTGACCTACGGCACGGTGGCCTCGTATTATGAGGCTATTCTTGGCACCGAGCGTTTGTCACCCCTGGTCGACAGCGCGACCATGCCGGCGGTCTCCAAGGATCACGATAAGCGCATTGGCGGGCTGGCCCAGCTGCCACTGGACCTGCCGTGGATCCGCGTCGCTCCGGGCTATTGGCGCATGCGCTTGGCCCGGGCCTGCGAGAAGGGTGTGACCAAGGTCGATCCGGCCCAGATCACCGCCTTGGGGCAGCGCCTGGACCAAGCCTATGCTGCCTGTGGACATCTGGGTATCAGCAATGCCTGGCTCGATGACACCTGGCATCTGGCGACGGTGCAGGTGGCCATGATCACCGGGGACGAAGCCCGCCTGCGCGAGCGGCTCAAATTTGTGAAGGACGAAGACGACAAGCGCCTGCGCGACGATACGGCCCAGGCGCTGGGCGACTATGCCCGCTTCGTACCCATCGAACGCTGGCGCCGGGTGCTTGAGATCTGGCGTCAAGAGCTGAACTACAAGCCCAAGTGGTACTGGATCGCTTGGCGCGCCGCCCTCAGCGATGCGCCGCGTCACGCACTTATGACTGCCGAGATGGCCGTGGAGAGCTTCCCCGACGACGCGGCTTTCGTGGAAGAGTTCAAATTCATGAAGGAGCAGCTTGATACCAAGAAGTGACGGTCCGTTTGGTCTTGCCGGCCGGCCGGCTTTCGTCTTGGGCTCCAGCGGATAAGCCACAACCATGGCTGGAGCATCTTCCGACCGCTTAAGCCGACGACTTGCTCTGGTCACCCGGCGGCGCGGACCGCTGATCCGGCTGTGGGTGCTGATGGCGCTGGAGCGTCGTCTGATGATCCGGGTCGGCGTCCTTCAGGTCTTCCAGGCCGTGACTTTCGTGCCCTTCACCGCTGCGGTGGAGTGGCTGATCCGTTACATGGGCCGGGCCGATGTCACGCCCGAGGCCAAACTGTGGTTCCTGGCGGCCTACGTGCTGGGCAACATCTTGTTGTGGATCCCCCACGCCTGGTTCACGGTGCTGGCCTTTTCGGACACTCAGGCCCTGGTGCGATCCGGCACTGCCCGGCTGCGCCGCCTGGTGGTGGACCAGCTGCAACGCATGTCCCTGAATTTTTTCACGGCCCGCGGCGCCGGCGCCCTTTCGAACCAGATGACCGTCGACATGGGGCGGATCGAGGGCCTGCTCAATCAGGTGGCCAGCCAGCTGCTGGTGAACCTCAGCCTGGCCGGCGCGACCATCGCGTACCTGCTGGTGAAGAATCCTCTGCTCTGCCTCGCGGGTTTGCTCGTAGTCCCGGTGCAGTACGGCATGATCCGCCTGCTGCGTCGCCGGCTTGAGGAATTGAACCGGCGGGTCCAGGTCAGCGGCGAGGGATTTTCTGCCACCATGGTGGAGTTCATCGCTGGCATGCGCCTGACCAAAAGTTTTGGCAACGAGGACGAGGTCGCCGTCCGCATCAACCGCACCATCGAGGATCTGCGCGTGCACGGCATGGCCGCCAGCGTGGCAATGCGGTGGTTGGCCTTGGGCCTGCAGTTTTCGTGGCAGTTCACCCAGCAGGTGGTGTTGTGGGTGGTCGGCATTGTCCTGGCCCTGCGGCCGGGCAGCGAAGGCGGCGTCGCCGTCGCCCCGGGCGAACTCGGCGAGCTGGTGGCCTTCAGCGGTCTGTTCGTGTTCATGAACGCCGGACTCAGCGCCTTCACCGCCACCTTCGATGCCTGGATGCAGGCCAAGCCGGGCACGGAAGGGTTGTTCCAGCTGATCGACAGCCGCGAGCTGGAAGAGGCCCGCCAGTCCGGCCCGAGTATGCCCCTGCATGGTGAGATCCGCTTCGACCGCGTGACGTTTCGCTACCCCGGTGCGGTGGAGACGGCGGCCCTGCAGGAGGTCGATCTGGTCATCCCCCAGGGTCAGCGCATCGGCCTGGTGGGCGAGACCGGCGCCGGCAAAAGCACCTTCCTGGACCTGGTGCTGGGCTTCTACCGCAGTTCCAGCGGGCGCATCACCTGGGATGGTCGTGAATTGCAGGACATCGGGCTCAAGAACCTGCGCCGCCAGTGCGCGATCATGGGCCAGGATGCTTTTTTATGGAACGCCACCGTGGCCGAGAACATCCGCTTCGGCCGTCCGGACGCCGATGACGAGGCCGTACGCGCCGCTGCCGTGAAGGCCCAGGCCCATGAATTCATCGAACGCCTGGAGCACGGCTATCGCACGGTCTGCGGGGAACGTGGTTCGCGTTTGTCCGGTGGCCAGCGCCAGCGCATCGCCCTGGCCCGGGTCTTTCTGCGCGACCCGCGCATCATCGTCCTTGATGAGCCCACCAGCGCCCTGGACCTGGAAACCGAGGCCAAGCTCCAGCAGGGCCTGGAGATGCTGTGTCGTGACCGCACCACCTTCATCGTCGCCCACCGCCTCTCGACCCTGCGAGGTGTCGACCGCATCCTGGTCTTCAGCCAGGGCCGCATCATCGAAGACGGCACGCCCAAGGAGTTGCTGGCGCGGCCGAACGGCCACTTCGCACGGTTGTCGAGTTTCCAGAAAAATTGACCCGCGCGCTCATCACGCCTCACCCATTTGGAATGCCATGCTCCTTACTGAAGCCGACACCATCCTCCGTGAGCTGGCCGACGACCACGCCTATCCGGCCATGGTCATCGACCGCATCCTCATCCTGGTGCGTGAAGAGCACGGCCCCGCGGCCGTCAACAAACTCATCGATGAATGCCGCCTGACGAAGCGGTTTGGGATTCGCAAGGTGTGGCCAGATTGAGGAACGGGTTATGGGGTTTGGGTTAGGGGGTATGGTGACGGCCATACAGGCTATGGGTTAAGGGGGTATGGTGACAGCCACGCGTTGAACATGAAATATGCCGCCTCTAACATTGGCTGTCCTGAAGTCCTGCATTCACCATACCCCATACCCACAACCAAAAACCCATAACCCGGTCCCAATCCCGCTTCCGTGCCCCGATTCACCCCCATCCTGCAAGCATGGACCACCTGCTACCGCTGATGAAGAACGTGCCTCTGCCCATGTCCCGGGCCGAAATGCAGGAGTGGTGGGGCTGGGACGAGCTGGATGTGCTGCTGGTCAATGGCGACGCGTATGTCGATCACCCCAGCTTTGGCATCGCCCTGATCGGTCGGGCGCTGGTGGATGCGGGGTTCCGCACCGGCATCGTGGCCCAACCGCAGTGCGACGAGGACTTCCTGGTATGCGGCCGGCCGCGCCTTTTTGTGGGGGTCAGCGCCGGCAATATCGACTCGATGCTGAACCACTACACGGCGGCGCGCAAGCCGCGGCGGCAGGATCATTACAGCCCGGGCGGCAAGGCCGGTTTGCGGCCGGATCGCGCCACCATGGTCTACACCAATACGGTGCGTCGGCTGTTG
>JBBQTJ010000179.1:0-7004 GCA_038213315.1 Planctomycetota bacterium | reverse complement strand
TGAAGGCGGGGCGCATCCCTACCGAAGCGGTGTTGGGCAATGCCCTCTACCGACCGGAAGTGGCGGGCATCGCCATGCCCAATGGCATCCACTGTCACATCGCGGGCGTCGACGTGGTGCGCACCGGGCCTGACCAGTGGTTCGTGCTTGAGGACAATCTGCG
Organism: Planctomycetota bacterium; assembly: GCA_038213315.1. Classification (GTDB taxonomy): domain Bacteria; phylum Planctomycetota; class UBA11346; order UBA11346; family UBA11346; genus JBBQTJ01. The sequence continues at coordinate 6,841 of JBBQTJ010000179.1, read as the reverse complement.
CACCCCCTCTGGCGTCAGCTACATGCTTGAGAACCGCGCGGCCATGCGCCGGCTCTTCCCCGAGCTGTTCACCGCCAACCGCATCCTGCCAGTGGACCATTACCCCGATGTGCTGCTGCAAACCCTGCGGGAAAGCGCCCCCGCCGGCATCGATGAACCCACCGTGGTGGTGATGACCCCCGGCGCCGCCAACAGCGCCTACTTCGAGCACGCTTTCCTGGCCCAACGCATGGGCGTGCGCCTGGTGCAGGGCTCGGACCTCTTCATCAATGACGGCCAGGTGTGGATGCACACCACCTATGGCCCCGAGCGCGTCGACGTCATCTATCGCCGGCTGGATGATGAGTTCATGGATCCAGCGGTCTTCCGACCCGACAGCATGTTGGGCGTGCGCGGCATTGTCGGGGTGGTGCGCGCCGGTCGCGTGACCTTGTGCAATGCCCTGGGCAACGGCGTCGCCGACGACAAGAGCACCTATCTTGAGGTGCCCGAGATGATCCGTTTCTATCTGGGTGAAGAGCCGATCATCAGCAACGTACCCACGCACCGCTGCAGCGATCCGACCGAGCTGAAGTACGTGTTGGAACATCTCCATGAGCTGGTGGTGAAGGAGGTGCACGGCAGTGGCGGTTACGGCATGCTGGTCGGTCCGGCGTCAACCAAGGCCGAGTGCGCGGCCTATGCGGAGCGGCTCAAGGCCGATCCTTCTGCTTTCATCGCGCAGCCCACCCTGGCGCTCAGCACCTGTCCGACCTGGGTGGCCCAGGGCGTGGCGCCACGGCACGTGGATCTGCGCCCCTACGTGCTCAGCGGCAAGCAGACCCGGCTGGTGGCCGGGGCCTTGACCCGGGTGGCCTTGAAGGAGGGCTCGCTGGTGGTGAATTCCAGCCAAGGCGGCGGGACCAAGGATACCTGGGTGGTCATGACCTGACCACCCGGCAAACTGGTTCGACTGCTCCACATTCCACCCCGCTCGGATGCGACCGCCTGCCCCAGGCTGTCGTACCTCTCTCATGCTCAGCAGCATTGCTGGAAACTGCTTCTGGATGGCGCGCTACCTTGAACGCGCCGAAAATTCCGCCCGCTTGGTGGAGATGGCCCATCATCAGGCCCTGCAGCCCGAGACCTCGTCGGATGATGTGGCTGCCTGGGTGGATGCCTTCGCCATTGGCGGTGATCAGGCTGATTTCACCGCTCGCCATGGCACCCTGACCCGCACCAGCGCCGCCACCTACCTGGTCCTGGACCGGCAGAATCCCGCCAGCCTGGTATCATGCTTGCGCGCCGCGCGCGAAAATGCCCGCACCAGTCGTCACCTGTTCACCAATGCCTATTGGGAGGCGATCAACTCGTCGTGGCTGGCGGCCCAGGCCCTGGAAGCCAAGGATCTCGAACGACTCGAACAGCTCATCGAATGGACCATCGGCCGTTGTCAGCACATCCGCGGCGCCAATGCCGATCTGCTGCGCGACGAGGTGCCAGAAGTCATCAGCGCCGGAGCGGCGGTGGAGCGTATCGACTACACCGCGCGCCTCCTCAGCGTCATGCTGCCGATCCTGGTGCAGGCCGGGGAAGGGGTTGCGGTGATCGGTTCAGCCGGTTACCACCGCTGGGACGCCCTGCTCTGCGCAGCCGGGGTGCAGGACATGTACCGGCGCTTCTCGAAGCGTATTGGGCACCTTCCCGACACCGTTGACCTGCTGCTCTTTCATCGCGAGGAACCCCGCTCAGCGATGCACAACCTTGGCCTCTTGGAGCGCAGCCTGCGCGCCTTCACCCGTGGCGGACCCTGTCGGGCCGTCGGCCAAGTGACCACACTGTTGGACCTGCTGTCCACCAGCCGTGCCGGTTTCCTGGCTGGCGACTGGCAGGAAGTACTGACCCAGTTGCGGGCACTCAATGCCCAGGTGTCCGACACCATGTACGGCGACCACTTCGCCATTCCAGAATCTTAGGACGCTCCTGTCGTGTTCCTGGTTTGGGAGAGCATGAAAGCTTCTGACTCCACACATCAGCCTCGAAACTCGAAACTAGAAACTCAAGACTAGAATGTCCATCACCACGCTTCTCACCCATGCCTCTGTCTACGAGTACTCACGACCGGTGGTCATGGGGCCGCAGGTGGTGCGGCTACGTCCGGCGCCCCACTGCCGGACGACGGTCCTGGGCTACTCGCTGCGGGTCGAAGGTGGCGAGCATTACTTGAACTGGCAGCAAGACCCCTTCGGCAATTGGGAAGCCCGGCTGGTCTTCCCTGAGCCCATCACCCGTCTGGCAGTAACCGTCGCCGTCACCGCCGAGCTGGTGGTGATCAATCCCTTCGAGTTTTTCCTGGAAGCCGACGCCCAAGAGATCCCGTTCACCTACAGCCCCGGCTTGCGCGCCGACCTGTCCTCGTATCTGCGCACCGAGGCCTTGGGGCCTTTGCAGAAGCGTTTCCTGGCCGGCATTGATCGCACCCCCCGGGACACCATCAAGTTCCTGGTGGCCTTGAACCAGCGGTTGTTCACCGAGATCCGCTATCTGATCCGCATGGAACCCGGCGTGCAGTCGCCCGAGGAGACCCTGACCCTGGGTAGCGGTTCGTGCCGCGACTCCGCCTGGCTGCTGGCCAATATCTTGCGCCATTTGGGCCTGGCGACGCGCTTCGCCTCGGGCTATCTGGTGCAGTTGACCGCCGACGAGAAAAGCCTGGACGGCCCCAGCGGTCCGGAAAAGGACTTCACTGATCTTCACGCTTGGTGCGAGGTCTATCTGCCTGGCGCCGGCTGGGTCGGCCTGGATCCGACCTCGGGCCTGTTCGCGGGCGAAGGTCATCTGCCCCTCGCCTGCACGCCAGAACCCTCCAGCGCCGCGCCGATCAGTGGCGGCTTCGCCCCGGTGTCCGGCGAGGACGATGTCGAGTGCGCCTTCAGCGTCGCGATGAGCGTGCAGCGGGTGGCCGAGCCGCCCCGCACCACCGCCCCCTACACCGAGGCCCAGTGGGAACGGATCTTGGTCACCGGCGATATGGTCGAGAAGCGCCTGGCCGCTGACGCAGTGCGCCTGACCATGGGTGGCGAACCGACCTTCATCTCGATCGATGATCCGGATGGCGAGGAATGGGCGACCGAAGCCCTGGGTACGCGCAAGCGGCAGTTGGCGGGTCAATTGGTGAAGCGCTTGCGGACCCGCTTCGCCACCGGCGCCCTGCTGCACTACGGCCAGGGGAAGTGGTATCCCGGCGAGCAATTACCGCGCTGGGCCCTGACCTGCCACTGGCGTCGGGACGGCCATGCCCTGTGGCGCGACGACGCCCTGATCGCCGACATCGACAAGCCCACTGGCGCCAATGCCAGCTTGTCGGAGCGCTTCATCGCCGGTCTGTCTACTGCCCTGGGCGTGGATGGCCGCCACGTGCTGCCCTCGGTCGAGGACGCGTTCTATTATCTGTGGCGCGAGCGGCAGTTGCCGGTCAACGTTGACCCCTACGCCAGCAAACTTGGCGACGAGTTGGAGCGCAAGCGCCTGACGCGGATCTTCAGCCAGGGCCTGGATGCCACCGTCGGGCATGTGCTGCCGATCCGCGGCTTAGGTGGTGGCCGCTTCGTCAGCGGCCGATGGATACTCCGTGACGAACGCCTGCGCCTGCTGCCCGGCGACAGTTCGATGGGCTATCGTCTGCCCCTCGACAGCCTGCCCTGGGAGCTGCCCTCACAGCGCTGGCAGGATCCTCTGCCGGATCCCATGGCCCCGGCCAAAACCCTGGCCGCGAAGATCCGCCCGCAACCCACGGGCAAGGGCAGTGCCGAGCCGGTCAGCGACCCGAACAAGCAGATCGTGCGCAGTGCGCTGTGCGTCGAACCGCGCGCGGGCCATCTGCATCTGTTCATGCCGCCGCTCACCGATCTGGAGGACTACCTCGCGGTCATCACCGCCGCCGAGGACACCGCCCGCAGCCTGGGCACGCCCCTGGTGATCGAGGGCTATACCCCGCCCCGTGACGCGCGCCTCAACCAGTTCAGCGTCACCCCCGACCCTGGCGTGATCGAGGTCAACGTGCATCCGGCCCATTCGTGGCGCGAGTCGGTGGACATCACCACCGGCGTCTACGAAGAGGCCCGGGCCTGCCGCCTGACCTCCGAGCGCTTTGCGTTGGATGGGCAGCAGACCGGCACCGGCGGCGGCAATCACGTGACGCTGGGCGGCAGCACCCCGGCCGACAGTCCCTTCCTGCGTCGGCCTGACCTGCTGGCCAGCCTGATCACGCATTGGCACAACCACCCCAGTCTCAGCTACATGTTCAGCGGTCAGTTCATCGGCCCGACCAGCCAGGCGCCGCGCGCCGACGAAGCGCGCAGCGAGACCACCTACGAATTGCAGACCGCGCTGCGCCGGCTTGAACGCACTGGCGCGCCGACGCCGCCGTGGCTGGTGGACCGCACCCTGCGCCACCTGCTGGTCGACCTGACCGGCAACACCCACCGGGCCGAGTTCTCGATCGACAAGATGTTCTCGCCGGATTCGGCCTCGGGTCGGCTCGGCCTTCTTGAGCTGCGTGGCTTCGAAATGCCGCCGCACACGCGCATGGCCCTGGCCCAGCAGCTACTGGTGCGCTCACTGGTGGCGCGGGCCTGGCGCGCGCCCATCACCACGCCACTGGTGCGCTGGGGCACCTTGCTGCACGACCGCTGGATGCTGCCGGAATATAATCGTCTCGACTTCCAGGACGTGCTGGCCGATCTCGCCGCCCACGGCCTGGCCATGGACCAGTCTTGGTTTGCGCCGCACCAGGAATTTCGCTTCCCGCTCCTGGGCAGCACCTCCTACCGAGGCATCGAGTTGGAACTGCGGCGCGCTCTCGAACCCTGGCATGTGCTGGGCGAAGAGGCCGCTGGCGGCGGCAACGCCCGCTATGTCGACTCGTCCCTGGAACGGGTGCAGGTGCTGGTGCGCGGCCTGTCCGACTCGCGCCATCAGGTGCTCGCCAATGGCATCCCCGTGCCCTTGCATCCCACCGGCACCCTGGGCGAGGCGGTGGCCGGCGTGCGCTTCCGCGCCTGGCAGCCGCCGTCCTGCCTGCACCCCGACATCCCAGTGCACGCCCCGCTGGTCTTCGACCTCTTCGATTCCTGGACCGGCCGGGCGGTGGCGGGGTGCACCTATTATGTCGCCCACCCCGGCGGCCGTGCGCATGAGCGACGCCCGGTCAATGCCTACGCCGCCGAAGGTCGGCGCATCGCCCGCTTTCAAGCCCAGGGTCACAGCCCAGGCCCGATGACGGTGACCGAGGCGCGACCGGACGCCGACTATCCGCACACCCTGGATCTGCGCCGGTCCCGCCGATGAGCCGACTGGGACCACCAGAGGATCTGCCTGCTGCCGCCAGCCTGGCCAGTCAGCGGCAAAGCCAGGGCTATGCATTTTCAGTCAGCCCACACGGCACGCTCAGACCGTCGCACTCGCCCGCTGCCGATGTAGTTTTCCCGACCGTGCCAACTGCCACCGCCACCCTTGGGGACGCCTACCGCGCCCGCACCGCTGTCGACGAGATGATTGACCCGAGCGGCGCGACGCGGCCAGTGTGGCAGGGCCTGCTCACCCGACTGGGGGCGATGCCAGCGGACGAAACGGCCCGGCGCTGGCAGCAGGCGCGGCGCCTGATCCGCGACAACGGGGTCACTTATAACCTGCACGAAGAGACCGGGGCGGATCGGCCCTGGACCTTGGATCTGCTGCCCGCGCCCTTCGACGGGGTGGAGTGGGATGCCCTGGCGGCGGGCTTGGCCCAACGCGCCCGCCTGCTCGACGCGGTGCTGGCCGACTTGTATGGCCCGCAAGAACTGATCCGTCGCGGCCTAGTGCCCGCCGGCGTGCTGCTGGCCCATCCTGGCTTTCTGCGGCCCTGCCATGCCCTCGCGGTGCCCGGCGGCCGGCGCCTGCATTGCTACGCCGCCGACCTGGTGCGCGATGCGGCGGGACAATGGCGGGTGGTCGCCGACCGCGCCCAATCGCCAGCCGGCAGCGGCTATGCCCTGGAAAACCGCATCGTCTGGTCGCGCACCTTCAGCGAGCTCTACCACGAGCTGGCGCCGCGCCGCCTCGCCGGATTCTTCGCCACACTCCGCCAGACCCTGCATCAGCTCGCCCCGCGCCGGCACGAGAATCCGCGCATTGTGCTGCTGACCCCCGGCCCCTACAGCGAAACTTATTTCGAGCACAGCTACCTGGCGCGCTACCTGGGCTACAGCCTGGTCGAAGGCGGCGATCTGACCGTGCGCGACGACCACGTCTTCATGAAGACCTTGGGTGGGCTCCTGCCGGTCGATGTGATCATGCGCCGGCAGGACGACGATTACTGCGACCCACTAGAGCTGCGCGACGACAGCGCCCTGGGGGTGGCTGGCTTGGTCCAGGCGGCCCGCTCAGGCAATGTGGTGATCGTCAACGCGCTCGGCTCCAGCGTGATCGAAAGCCCGGCCTTGGCCCCCTATCTGCCCGACTGTTGCCGCTATCTGTTGGGCGAGACCCTGCTGCTGCCCTCGGTGGAAGGCTGGTACGTGGCCGAAGAGCCCGACCGCACCCTGGCTGAGCTAGACTCCCTGGTCGTCCGTCCGGTCGCGGGACGCTGCGAACCCCTGGTACCATCGCAGCTATCGCCGGCCGAACGGGCCCGATTGGTGGCCGACCTGCAAGCACGGCCCCATGCCTATGCGGTGCAGCGCATCCTGCCCGACAGCAGCATTCCGGTCTGGCACGAGGGCGCGCTCAGCAGTGCGCCCTGGCTGCTGCGCACTTTCGCGGTGGTCAGCGGCGATTCATGGCAGGTCATGCCCGGCGGCCTGGGCCGGACCGGCATCCC
>JBBQTJ010000178.1:0-7009 GCA_038213315.1 Planctomycetota bacterium | reverse complement strand
AGCTTGACGCGATCGAGGTTGACGCGGCGTTTGCGGCCCAGCACGCCAACATTCGGCATGGCCCGGCGGCGCGCATCACCGTCCGCGACACCGGCGTCGGCATGTCGCGCGAGATCCAGGAGCGTATTTTCGAACCCTTTTTCACCACCCGTCCACACGGACACGGCACCGGACTTGGTTTGGCCGTCGTCCATGGCATCGTCCGCGACAGCGGTGGCGCCATCACCCTGTACAGCGAACCAGGCCGCGGCTCGACCTTCACCATCGTCTTGCCGGTGGTGCAGGCGGCCACGAGCAAGGTCCGGTCGTCGGATCAGCTGACGTCTGGACATCAGGAGCGGATCCTGTTCGTCGATGACGAGATGATCCTCTGCGAACTGGCCCGCGAGATGCTTACCCTTTTGAACTACCAGGTCACCATTGCCAATGATGGGGAGGAAGCCCTAGCGTTGATCCAGCAAGCGACCACGCCTTTCGATCTGGTCATCACCGATACGACCATGCCCAGGCTGACCGGCACTGATCTGATTGCCACATTGAAGGCGTTGCATCTCGGCTTGCCGGTGATCCTGACCTCGGGACAGGGACCAGACGGCAGTGAGTCCTGGCCGTCTGAGGTGCAGTTCCTGGCCAAACCAGTCACTATGGCAGAACTGTCGAAGGCGATCCGGGCGGCCTTGGCAAAAAGCTGAGATCTCAACGAACCAGGGCCAACAAATCCCGCACGGTGCGATGCGCCTCCAGGGGATGCCGCAGCGGCAGGCGATCATTCACGCTGTAGTGGTTGTTGCGGCCGACCTTGCTGACCACAATGAAACCGTCGGCGGTCAGTTCCTTGACGATGCGCTGCACGGCGCGCTCCGTGATCCCCACCAGCAGGGCGATGTTGCGCATCCGTTGGGTCGGATCCCGACTCAGGCAGACCAGCACGTGGGCGTGATTGGTCAGCAGGGTCCATTCGGCAGTCGGCCGGTTTGGGACGGGTAGACGGCGTGGCATGTTTGGATGGTAGCACCGTTCATCGGTAATTCTATTTGCGATTTTATTTACGTGATCAAGGATTCGTGTATAATGAAACGTAACTCTGGCATCGCCTCTAATCCGGTTATCGCACCCCCACCGCTAGTCGGTGTCATCATGGGCTCGCGCTCCGATTGGCAAACCATGGAACACGCCTCGGCCACGTTGACCGAGCTGAGTATCGCCCATGAGGTCAAGGTGGTCAGCGCCCACCGGACCCCAGCGTTGCTGGCGGAATATGCGACCGGAGCCAGTGCCCGCGGGGTGCAGGTGCTGATCGCCGGAGCGGGGGGTGCGGCCCATCTACCAGGCATGTGCTCAGCCTATACTCAGCTGCCGGTCCTGGGGGTCCCGGTTGAAAGTCAGATGCTGCGTGGGGTCGATAGCCTCCTCTCGATCGTCCAGATGCCGGCCGGCATCCCGGTCGGAACCCTGGCCATCGGCCGTGCCGGAGCGGTCAACGCCGGCCTGCTGGCCGCAGCGATCCTGGCGCTGCGTGATCCAGCCATCGCCAAACGCCTGGCTGCCTACCGCAGCAAGCAGACCGAGACTGTGTTGGCGAACAGCGATCCACGGCAGGTCGGATGAGCACGGTCGCGATCCTTGGGGGCGGCCAGCTGGCCCGCATGCTTGCTCTGGCCGGACATCCGCTGGGCATCAGGTGCCGCGTGCTGGATCCCGCGCAGGACTGCCCAGCCCAGGGGGTGGCCGAGGTCATCACGGCTGACTGGTTGGATGCCGGCGCATTGGACCGCTTGGCCGAGGGCGCGGTGGTCGCGACCCTGGAGCGCGAACATCTGCCGATGCGCGCAGTTCATGGGCTGGCAGCCAGGGTGCCCATGCGCCCGCCGCCAGCGGCCCTGGAGCAGCTGCAGAACCGTGCCGATCAGCGGCGTTTCCTCGCGCGACTGGGTCTAGCCCAGCCGGCCGTGGCCTTGCCGACGAATGCGGAAGAATATCAGCGAGCGATCGCCGACCTTGGCCTGCCGGTGATCGTCAAAACCACCCTGGGCGGCTTTGATGCCCGCGGTCAACGTCGGGTCACCACGCCGGCCCAGGCAGAACTGGCCTGGACCGAACTGTCCGCTGGCGGTGTGGTGATCGAACGCCTCGTCCCCTTCGACGAAGAGTTGGCCGTGCTAGCCGTGCGCAGCGGCAGCGGGCAGATCGCCTTCTGGCCGCTGGTCTCTACCCATCAGGTGGACGGCATGCTGGCTCTGGCCATGCCGCATCCCCAAGGGTATCGCTGGCAGGCTGCGGCCGAAGACATCGCCAGGCGCATTGCCGAGGCTCTGGATTATGTCGGGGTCATCTGCCTTGAACTCTTCCGGGTCGGCGATCAGTTGCTGGTCAATGAGGTCGCGCCACGGGTGCACAATTCCGGGCACTGGACCATCGAGGGGGCTGCATGCAGCCAGTTCGAGAACCATCTGCGCGCCATCCTGGGTCTGCCGCTGGGCTCGACCGCATTGCGCGGTACCAGCGCGATCATCAATTTGATTGGTACTTTGCCCTCGCTCAGCACGGTGCTGGCCATTCCCGGCGTCCATTGGCATGACTATGGGAAGCCGCCCCGGCCCAGGCGAAAAATTGGCCATCTGACGATCACTGCCGCTGATGCGCTTCAGCTGGATGAACGTCTGGGCTGCTTGCGTGATCTTGGGATCATTATTCCAGGCGGCGCCACCAGCCCCTGAGCTCGCCTCAGCCGCCCACTTCCATCGTAAAGACGTCCACATGGATCCGCTCGACCTGCTCGCCCACAATCTACTCTCTCCGGTGATCCTCAGCTTCGTGCTTGGCCTGATTGCCAAACTGGTGCGCAGCGACCTCGCCTTTCCCGAGGCCCTGTCTCAGACCCTGGCCATCTTCCTGCTGCTGGCCATTGGCATGAAGGGGGGCGCGGCACTGGATCAGGCCAACCTGGCCCAGGTGGCCTTGGCTGCCGTCGCCACGTTGGCGATCGGCTGCGCCGTGCCGTGTTGGACCTATGCCCTGGCCCGCCGGGCCGGTGGTTTCAACCGCGAGGATAGCGCCTCCCTGGCGGCGCATTTCGGCTCCACCTCGGCCGTGACCTTCTTGGCTGCCGTCGCCTTCCTGGGCAAGACCGGCCACCCGCCGGAAGGTTTCATGCCAGCCCTGCTCGCCGCGATGGAGGTGCCGGCCATCGTCGTCGCTCTGCTTCTGCTGCGGCGGTCAGGGGCGAGCACGACCGGCGGATTGTGGGCCGCCGCCGGCCATGTCCTGGCCAGTAAAAGCATTCTGCTGCTGCTCGGTGGCCTGGCGATCGGCTGGGCCGCAGGCAAGGACGGCATGATTGAAGTGAAGGCCTTTTTCGTCGATCCCTTCAAGGGCGTGCTGTGCCTTTTCCTGCTCGATCTGGGCATGGTGGCCGCAACGCAAATCCGCGAACTGCGCGCCAGGTGGCGCTTCCTGCTGCCCGTGGGCATACTGCTGCCGCTGCTGCACGGCACCCTCGGTACGCTCGCTGGGCATCTGGCCGGACTCAGCATCGGCGGCGCCACCGTGCTGGGGACCCTGTCCGCCAGCGCCAGCTACATCGCTGCGCCCGCGGCCATGCGCATGGCCAATCCGCACGCCAACCACGCCCTGGCGCTGGGGGTGGCCCTGGGGGTCGTCTTCCCCTTCAACCTAGCCATCGGCATTCCGCTGTACTACGCGTTCGCTCAATACTTGGCCAGGTGAACGACGGTAACCAGTTCCCTTGACGCATCACAACCCGGCCGCGTCCCACTCGTCGGTCTTAAAACCGATCACTGCCACCGACGGCCCCACGATAATGGGTCGTTTGCACAGATTTCCATTGGCCGTGAGCAGCGCGATCGCCGCTTTTTCATCAAGGCCAGGCAACTGCTGCGCCATCCCGAGGACACGATAGTCCTGTCCGCTTACATTGAAAAGCCGACGAATATCCCCGCCAACCGCCGCCAGAACCCGGCGCAACTCAGCCGCCGTCGGTGGCTGCTCGCGGATGGGAACCTCAGTGAACGCAATCCTCCTGGCCTTGAGCCGCGCGATGGCCTTACGGCACGTAGCGCAGGAGCGATAGACATAGACGGTCAGCATGTCACCACGGTGGAGAGCAAAACCGCCGCGTCGAGGGCTGGCGCACGGCGGCGCTCTCGGTCATGGCCTCAACCTTTTCCGGTGGCGGCTTCCGGCCCAGACTGGGTTTCTGGGAAGGTGAAGTAGAAGGTGGCGCCCTGGTTGGGCTGGGACTCCACCCAGATCCGGCCACCGTAGGTCTCCACGATCTTCTTGCACAACGCCAGACCGACCCCGGTGCCGCTGTACTTCTCGCGGGTGTGCAGGCGCTGGAACAGCACGAATATCTTGCTGTTGAACTGCGGATCGATGCCGATGCCGTTGTCCCGGATGGCGAACAGCCAGACGGCAGGTTGAGGGTCGGGAATGCTGATGACGGCGCGACCAGGTGACGATCCTTCCCGCGACTGCTCAGCGTCCTGGGCTCGAACCTCGACCTCCGACATTCTCCGCGCTCCGATATGGATTTCGGGCGTGATGCCTGGGCGGCGATACTTGATGGCATTGCCGATCAGGTTCTCGAAAAGCTGGGTCAATTCTGGGGGGTTCGCCACGACGGTCGGCAGGGGATCACAGGTGCATACCGCGCCGCTCTCTTCAATGCTGGCTTTAAGATTTACCAGCGCCTGCTGTACGGCGGTGGTGGTGTTGATTGTTTCGGCCTTGCTGATCCGTCCGGCGCTGGAATAGGACAGCAGATCATCGACCAGGGACTTCAACCGACTGGCTGAAGTCACGGCGATGGTGATGTACTCCTTGCTCTTGGCGTCCAGTGAGTCGGCGGATCGAAACTGGAGCAACTCCAGGAACACCGTCACCATCCGCAAAGGCTCCTTCAGGTCGTGGGAAGCGACGTAGGCGAACTGTGCCAAATCCTTGTTGGAGCGGGAGAGATCCTCGATCGTCCTGCTGCGTTCATACTCGGCCTGCTTGAGCCGGCTGATGTCGAGGGTGATACCTGCCCAGGCAGTGGTCGCGCCTTGATCATCCCTCACCCGCACGCCGCAGGCCAGGACCGGATGCCACTGTCCATCAGTGCCACGGAAGCGGTGCTCGCGATACCAGCGGTCACCGTTTTTGACGCAGTGCTGCCAGGCCTCGATGGTAGCCTTGCCTTCATCCGGATGCAGGGCAGCGCCCCAGCCGAGGTCCGAGCATTGCTGCTGGGTGAACCCCAGCAGTTTCAGGAAGGACGGGCTGGCATAGGTGTTCCGGCCTTGCGGGTCGCAGACCCATACGCCGAAGTCGAGCGATTCACCGATGGCGCGGTACAGGCGTTCGCTGGCGCGCAGTTCCTCATTGATCCGCTTAAGCTCAGTGATGTCCATCAGCACCAGTTTGCATTCCTGCTGGTCAGGGAGCCATAAAGCCTTGATCTGCACGGTCAGGCACGGACCGGAGCCGCCGCCAAGCGTACCTTCGAAGTCCTGTTCCTGGTGAGCGGAAGATACCGACATCATGAACCTAGAGAAGGTCGGCCGAGCGGATTCATGGATGAAGGTTGCGAAGCGCTGGCCTTGCAGCTTGGCGCGTTCGCCCCCCAGCATGATGGCAGCGCACAGGTTCAGGCGGGTGATCACGCCGCCTGCATCCAGCGTGACATAGCTGATCGGGGCGAAATCGTAAAGATTGCGATATTGAGCCGCAGACTCTTCGGCCTGCTGCCGCGCATTGCGTAATTCATCGTTCTGCATCTCCAGTTCGATCTGGTGGACTTGCAGTTCATGCAGCAGGCGCTGAAGATCTTCGTGTGAGCTTGGCGTTGGCGCGGATTTCTCCTGCTGCCGCAGGTGTGCTTCGGCCTGGCTGCGCAGTTTGGCAGCGGTGGTGAGTGATGGGCGGATGGTCATGGCGTCCTCACGCTCGGCGGCTTTACCTTGGCCTTACGAAGTTCCTCGCCCTGGTTGGCGAAGCGCTGTTCCAACATGTCCTGCGCCTTTCGCAACGCTTGTTCCAGCGCCCCCGCCCGGTCCAGCTGGATGGTTTGGTCAGAGTCGTGGGCCTGCAATACCGCCAGGGCCTCGCGCTGGGTCAGTTCCATCGCCATGGTTGCACTGATATCGATGAAGGTGATGACCACGCCGTCGATGCGGTTGTCCTGCGTGCGGTAGGGCATGATGCGGATGGTGAACCAGCGCCCATCGTGGGCAGGGACTTGGCGCTCGTGGAAAATCAGCGACCGCTGCACACCACGGACGTCCTCGGCCAGCCCGGGATAGTCCAGGGCACTGACCAGGTCGGTGATCGGCCGGCCGACATCGCCGGGGATCAACTTGATGATGCCAGCGGCCTGGGTGGTGAAGCGCCGCACCTTCAGCCCCTCGTCCAGAAATAGCGTAGCGATGTCGGTGCTGTTGAGCAGGTTATTCATATCGTCGCTCGCCCGCGACAACTCGTCCAGCTTGGCTTGCAGCTCGTGGTTCACCGAGTGCAACTCCTCGTTCATCGACTGCATCTCCTCCTTGGAGGTGGTCAGTTCCTCGTTGGTGCTCTGCAGTTCCTCGTTGGTGCTCTGCAGCTCTTCATTGGCGGACTTCAGCTCCTCCTGCGAGGCCTGCATCTCCTCGCGGACGAGCTGCAATTCCTCGCGCGACTGCTGGAGCTCCTGGGTCAGTTTCGCCAACCGGTTGGTCTGGACGGTGGTCCGCTTGGTCTTCTCCGGCACCGTGCCAACGGTCTGGGTGGCGGCGTCAGTGAAGACGACCAGCACCATCCCGCGCAGCGCCTCTGGTTCGGCCAAGGGCTGGATGACCAGGTCCACCGCCCGGGCGCCGTGGTCAGCCTCCATCGGCACGCCCTTCCGTTTGATGACGGTCATCTGGCGGACGGCCTGGGCGAAGGCCTCGCCCAGCTCCCCACGCAAACCGTCGCGGGCCATGGCGAAAAGGTTCAGGTTTGCTTTGCCAGTTGCCGGTTCGAGATA
>JBBQTJ010000177.1:0-7032 GCA_038213315.1 Planctomycetota bacterium | reverse complement strand
CAATCCCCTGCCCGTCCCCCGCATGGACGATGTGTCGAGCCATGCATATCCCGCCGATGATTCGCAAGAGCATGAGCACCCGGGTCCCGGCCACGCATAGTCAGGCCATGGACCAGGACCAACGCTTACGCTGGCTGCGCGAACGGGATGACGTCGCTCTGGAGCCGCTCTGGGCCCAGGCCGACGCGGTGCGACGCGCCACGGTGGGCGACGCGGTGCACCTGCGCGGCCTGATCGAGGTCGGCAATGTCTGCGTGCGCGCCTGCACCTACTGCGGCATCAGCGTCCATAACCACAAGGTCGGCCGCTATCGCATGACCCGCGATGACATCGTCGACTGCGCCCGGCGCGCCGTGACCTTGGGCTTTGGCACGGCGGTACTTCAGGGCGGCGAGGATCCCGGTCTCAGCCGCGAGCTGATCAGTGACTGCATCCGCGCCATCAAAGCCGAGACGCCCCTGGCGGTGACCCTCAGCCTGGGCGAGCGTGCGCGTGGCGATCTTGAAGCCTGGCATGCCGCTGGCGCCGACCGCTATCTGCTGCGCTTTGAAACCAGCAATCGCGAGCTGTTCGCCCGCATCCATCCCCCGCCGCCGGGCCGCCGGGCCCCGGTGGACCGCATCCAGCTGCTGCGCGACCTGGCCGCCATGGGCTATCAAGCCGGCTCGGGCGTGATGGTGGGCATCCCCGGGCAGACCTATACCGACCTGGCCCGTGATCTTGAGGTCTTCGCCGAACTCGACCTGGACATGATCGGCATCGGCCCGTGGATCCCCCATCCCGAAACGCCGATGGTGCGGGATCTGGCCGAAAGCGCCGCCCCTGGCGAACAGGCCCGCAATGACGCCATGGACACGCTGAAGATGGTCGCGCTGGCCCGCCTCGCCGTGCCGGACGCCAACCTGCCCGCCACCACCGCGCTCGCGACCCTGGACAAGGATCAAGGCCGCGAGCTGGCCCTGACCCGCGGCGCCAACGTGATCATGCCCAACCTCACCCCGCCGAAGTACCGGGCTCTCTACGAGCTGTATCCGGACAAGGCCTGCGTCAACGAGACCGCCGAAGAGTGCGACGGCTGCCTGCGCGGCCGCGTGGCGCGCATTGGGCGGGTGATTGGGGTCGGACACGGCACGGCCCGGAAGAACAGCCGTCGCGAGGTCGCGGGGTCGCGGAGTCGCGGGGTCGACTGCGACGACGACGCCAACTGCGATGGGTGCGAACCTACTGAAAAATCTCGACGAACGATGGAGCAACCATGGACCGCGAAATGACATCCGACCCCGCGACCCCGCGACCCCGCGACCCCGCGACCAAAGTTGCGACCCCGCAACCCCGCGACCCCGCGACGGCTGTCCCGCCTGTTCGTCGCCCTTCCCTCCCGCCCATGACCCTGTCCGCCGGCGCAGTCGACTTCATCGATGATGCGGCCATCGAGGCCCTGCTGCAGGGGCCAGCACCAGATGCACAGCAGGTGCGCGACATCGTCGCGAAGAGCATGGCCAAGCAGGCCCTGTCGGTGGCCGAGACGGCGGTGCTGCTGCGTGCCGACACGCCCGAGCTTACCGAACTGATCTTCGCCAGCGCCCGCGAGCTGAAGAAGCGCGTGTACGGCAACCGCATCGTGTTGTTCGCACCGCTCTACATCGGCAACCACTGCGTGAACGACTGCACCTACTGCGGCTTCCGCTCATCGAACAAGGACGCGGTCCGCCGCACCTTGGAAACCGGCGAAGTGGTCAAGCAGGTCTCGGCCCTGGAAGAGGCCGGTCACAAGCGCCTGATCCTGGTCTTCGGCGAACATCCCCGCTACGATGCCGACTTCATCGCCGACACCGTGCGCACGGTCTATAGCGTCAAGGTCGGCAAGGGCGAGATCCGCCGCGTGAACATCAATGCCGCGCCCCAGGACATCGAGGGCTTCCGTCGCATCAAGGCGGCCGGCATCGGCACCTTCCAGATTTTTCAAGAGACCTACCACCACGCCACCTACGCCAAGCTGCACCCGGCGAAGACGCGTAAGGGCGATTACCAGTGGCGGCTCGACGGCCTCAGCCGCGCCTTCGAGGCGGGCTGCGACGACGTCGGCATCGGCGCGTTGTTCGGGCTGGCCGATTGGCGCTTCGAAGTGCTGGGCCTGGTCACCCACGCCCTCCATCTGCAAAGCCGCTATGGCTGCGGTCCGCACACCATCAGCTTCCCGCGCCTGCGCCCCGCCAGCGGCATGGACACCGACAACGCCAATCTGGTCGGCGACCACGATTTCAAGCGCATCATCGCCATCCTGCGCTTGGCGGTGCCCTATACCGGCTTGATCCTCACCGCGCGCGAAACGCCGGAAATCCGCCGCGAAGCATTGGCCTTCGGCGTCAGCCAGATCGATGCCGGCAGCAAGATCGAGCTGGGCGGCTACACCGAACAGGGCGACGCCCAGGTGCAGGAACTCAAGAAGGAGCAGTTCCAGCTAGGCGACACCCGCAGCCTGGACGAGGTCATGCGTGAACTGCTGGACAACGACTACCTGCCCTCGTTCTGCACCGCCTGCTACCGCCTTGGCCGCACCGGCGAGCACTTCATGGAGTTCGCCATCCCCGGCTTCATCAAGCGTTTCTGCGCGCCCAACGCAGTCACCACCTGCCAAGAATATCTGGACGACTACGCCAGCCCCGCCACCCGCGCCGCCGGTCTGGCCGCCATCGAGCGCGAACTCGACACCATGCCCGAAGGCAAGCAGAAGGACGA
The DNA here is from genome assembly GCA_038213315.1 of Planctomycetota bacterium. Classification (GTDB taxonomy): domain Bacteria; phylum Planctomycetota; class UBA11346; order UBA11346; family UBA11346; genus JBBQTJ01. Next base: position 4,293 of record JBBQTJ010000177.1, on the reverse strand, counting down.
GGTGCAGCGCCGCCTCGACTTGATTCGAACCGGCCAGGCACGCGATCTCTGCTTCTGAGCGCGGTGACGCGCTTGGGTCCGCTCGTGATGGCGGCGGATTGCTACGAGGCGAGCTGGAGCTCGCCTCTTCCAGGGGGACGGCGGGATTGCGCGTGTCAGCTCAGCATGTGCTGACAGGCACGTCGATCACATTTTCCATTAGGTAGCAGCGGCAGTTCGGGGCAGCAGCGGGTGCGGCGGGGGCGGCGCAGGGGCGGCAGATGGGCGGCGCACCAGGCCTCCCAATCCTCGGGCAGGGACTCGGCGACGAGCAGCGCCGCCGGTACTTGGCCCCAATCCGCATCGGGGATGGGGCAGACCACGGCATCGCGCACCAGCGGGTGGCGACGCAAAACCTCTTCGATCAGCCCGGGCGACAGGTTCTCGCCGCCGCTGACGATGAGGTCGGTGCGGCGGCAGCGCACCACCAGATTGCCCTGGGCATCAACCAGGCCCCAATCGCCTGGCGCAAACCAGGTTCCGGCTGGCACCGCCAGGCTTGCTCCGCGCAGGTGGATCAGTCCCTCCTCGCCGACCGCTGCCGCCGCACCGTCTTCACGGCGGATGGCAATGGCCAGACCGTCCAGGGCCGGACCGGCGTGCTCGGCGCCGGCGGCGGCGGCGGGCGCCGGGCAGGTGGACATGCTGGCACTTTCGGTGCAGCCATAAGTCTGGCACGGACGCAGGCCCAATGCGGTGCAGCGCGCATCGAGCTCGGCGTCCAAGGGCCCGCCACCGGTCAGGAGCACGCGCAGTTGCGCGGGCCACCGCCGGCCTGCGCGCCGTTCGACCCAACGGCGCAGCATGGTGGGCACCAGACTGACGCCGGTGACGGCTTGCTGGGACATGATCGCCTCGGCCTCGTCCACGTCGAAGCGCGGCAACAGCAGCAAGCCATAGCCGGCCTGCATCTGCCGCAGCACGGTCATCGCCCCACCAATGTGATCACAAGGCAGGGCGTTCAACCAGAGGTCCCCGCTGGTCAGGGCCAGACGCGCCACCGCGCCGCTGATCGCCGCCTGCACCGCACGGCGCGGCAGGATCACTTCCTTCGGTGGTCCGGTCGAGCCGCTGGTGAACAGCACCAGGGCCGGGGCTTCGTCCGGCATGGGCACGGCCGCGGGCGCGTCGCTCGACGGCCACTCGTCTGGCACTTGGCCGTCGCTCAGACAGAGCCGGGCCCCGCTGCGCGCGAAGAGGCGTTCGCGTTCATCTGCCGGCAAGCGGTGGCCGACCAGCACCAGGGTCAGGCCCAGCCGCCACCCGGCGTGCAGCAGGGTGGCCAGACCGGGGGAATTCGCGGCTGAAATGGCCACCCGATCTCCGCATGAGAGGCCGGCTTGGCGCAGGAAATCGCCCGCCGCGCCGGTCCCCGGCAGCAGCCAGGTGCCATCATCGGTGCGGATGGGGAGCAACGCGCGCATGGCAGTGACGGTAGACCAGGCCCGACGTCAGGCCGGGGTGGTCAGCCGCCCAATTTGCCGATGCCCAGGCCTGGCCGGTCATTGATGCGGGTCGCGCCCGCGGCAACCGGGAGGGGCTCGGTGACCAGGTCGCCGACGAACAGGCTTCCCGTGGCCAGGCCCTGGGCCCGGGTGGTGAGGTTGAGCGCGGCCGCGTAATGGGTGGCGCAGGCTCGACCGATGGCGCCGTCAAAAGCCGAGGTGATGACCACTTCCAGGCCGCAGCTGGCGGCCAACTTCACGGCTTGGTTGGTGGCGCGCCAGCCGCCCAGGAACATCGGCTTGATGATCACCACATCGGCGGCCTGGGCCGCACCGATGCGGCCCACGTCCACCGCGAAACGCACGCTCTCATCCACGGCGATCTTCACCGGCACGCGGCGACGCAGGGTCGCCAGATCGGCGATGTCGGCGGCGGGCAACGGCTGTTCGATGTATTCCAGATTGGCGTCTTTGACCGCCAGGCCGAATGCGGTGGCCTGGTCCAAGGTCCACGCGCCATTGGCATCGCAGCGGATCTGCACCTGCACACCCAAGACATTGCGGATCGCCGTCAGTCGCCGTGCGGCATCTTCGGCATCCACGCCGAGCTTGAATTTTACCGTACCAAAGCCCGCATCCAGCAAGTGATTGGCTTCGGTGATGCCGTTGGCCAGCGAATTCACCAGACCATTCACCGGGATCAGCGTGGCGTGGTGCGCGGCGATCAGGCCAGCCAAGGGCACGCCCTGATGCTGGGCCATGAGGTCGAGCAAGGCCCCTTCCACAGCATGGCGGGCGCAAGGCGTGCGACCCAGCAGCGTCTCCAACTTGCCCAAGGGCGCGTCCGGGCGGCCGCGCTCGACCCAGCTGCTCACCAAGTCGGAGGTCAGCATCGCCAGGGCCTGGTTGAGGGCGCGATCGCACTCCTCAGGGGTCTCGCCGCCGAAGCCGGGCAGGGGAGCCGCCTCGCCCAGGCCAACCCGGCCGCGCTCGTCGGTGATCTCCAAGACCCACATCGTGCGGACGCTGATCGTCCCGTGGCTGGTCTCCAGGGGCGCCTTCAGCGGCAGATCACATTTATAGAGATTGGCGGGCACGGGCTTTAGATCGCGAGGGACAGGACGATGACGACTCCCGTCAGGATCTCAAGTCCAGCCGTGCGAGCGAGGAACGCATTGAGGGGTGCACCAGTGGTGCGCCAGACACCCAGGGACAGCAATCCGCCCAGGACCAGGGCCAGCAACGCTGCGCCCGCCAGCGGCCAAGAGCGGGCCTCCACCGCCGCAAGGCCCAGGCTGCTGGCGGCACAAAGGTGCAGCACCCCATGGAAAGCCCGCCCCCCCACCGGCCCCAAGCGCACCGCCAGGGTCCGCTTGCCCACCGGCGCGTCCGTGGCCGCGTCGCGCAGATTGTTGACCAGGATCAGGCAAGCCGCCTGGAAACCGACCGCACTGGCCAGGAACCACCAAGCCCGGGGCAGCGCCGCGCTGCTGCCCGCCACCTGCACCCAGGCCGTGCCCAGCACCGCAAACCAACCGAAAAACAGAAAGACGAACAACTCGCCCAGGCCGATATAGGCCAGCGGCCAGGGCCCGGCGGTATAGGCCACGGCGCAGACCAGGCTGACCAGTCCCAGCACCAGGATCGGCCAACCGCCGGCCGTCGCGAGCCATAGCCCGACGCCCAGGGCCAGCGCCAGAACCACGGCCGTCGCCAGCAGCATCGCCCGGGCGCTGATCAGGCCGCTGGCCACGGCGCGGCGCGGACCGAGGCGCGCGGCGGTATCGGCGCCCTTCATTCCATCAAAGGCATCATTGGCGAAATTGCAGCCGACCTGGATCAACAGCGCGCCCACCAGGCAGCCAACCGCCAGTCCCCAGTGCACCGGCCCGACGGTGGCGGCACAGGCCACACCCACCGCCACCGGCACCGCGCCCGCCGCCAGGGTTTTGGGCCGGGTCGCACCCAGCCACACCGCCCAAGCCATCACGCCACCCGGATCCGCGTCACCGTGGTGTGCGCGGTGCCGGCCGGCAGCATCAGCCGATGATCGAGGCAGTTGGCGGCCTCCACACACACCATGCCCGGCCAGCCATCGGCCGGGAAGTCGGCAAAAGTCCCGGCCTTGTCGGACCAGGGATTCCACACCACCGTCTCGGTGCTGCCGCTCTTCTCGATCACCAGGCTGCGGTCCCATTCAGGATCGCGGATGGTGCAGGTGGCGGTGGAGCCGTAGACCCGGTCGGTCAGACCGGTGCAGGTGATGGGCCCCTGCTGCACGGCCCGGGCACCAGCGATCTTATCCAGGTACACCGCGCCTTCCAAGCCGCTGATCGCCGCGCGGCGCACGTCGCCAACCGCCAGATAGGTGTGCAGCGCATCATCGTACAGCATGGGCTCGGGCCCGGGATTAGTCGTGGTCAGGGCAACCTCAAGCGTCGCGCCCACCGTCACCACCAGGCGCAGCGCGAACGAGAAGGGCCACAAGGCCAACGACGCGGCATCGCTGTCCAAGGCAAGTTCGATGCGCGACTGCCCATCGCTGTGGCGCGCTGTCGAGACCAGCCGCCACGCGCGGACGCGTGCGAAGCCGTGGGCCATCTGCCCCTTGCCGGTGGGATGGGGTCCGAACCACGGCCAGCAGATCGGGATGCCGCCGCGGATCGGCTTGCCGGGCTGGAAGAATGAAGTCGGCGAGACCCACAGCACCGGCTTCTGCCCCTTGGGCTGGAAATGGGTGAGGTGGGCCCCGTCCAGATGAATGTGCGCCTGGGCGTGGCGATTGTTCACCATCACCATGGCCATGCCG
>JBBQTJ010000176.1:0-7041 GCA_038213315.1 Planctomycetota bacterium | reverse complement strand
GGATACGGCCGGTCGCACGGTCGGCTCGATCGCCGTCCTGGAAGTCCGCCCCCATCAAGACGACCTCATCCTGCGCCACGGCCAACCCATCTGCGCCATGGCCTACGAACGTTTGGACCAACCTTGTTCCCGCCTCTACGGCTCTTGCGGCAATACTTATGCGGGTCAGGACGGGCCGCGGTTGTCGAAGCATTTTGCGTAGATGGCCGTCGCCGGGTCCGGGAGGCGTACAGCTTCCAGCAGTAGAAGAGCACTGCGCACGTCATCCGACATTAATCCCGGCGTGGCTGGTTGCTGACTGCTTGCTGGCCTATGTGCTTTCAATCTCGACAGGCGGTGTCCCATCGTTCGGGTCCGCCTCCCGGAGTGCATGCAGGAAGCCGAACATCAGGAAGGTCGCCGCGCCGCCGGCCAAGTGCCACAGGTAGTGGCTGCCGTGGGGCCAGCCCGCCGCGCCCAAGCGCAGGTCCATGGTGCGGAAGCAGAGGGCCACGGCGAAAGCCACCAGCGCGCCGGACAGCCACGCCCAGGACCGCCGCACGTACCAGGCGCTGAGCACCGCGGGCAGCACCACCGTGCTGCCCAGCAACGCGTAGCTTATGGTCACCCGGTCGCTGCCGTCGCCCGCGAATGCGCGCAGCGAGTAGGCAAGCAGCAGCGGCGCTAGCAAAGCGCCGAGGGCGATGGCCGTGCTGCCAAGCAGGCGCCGCCAGAGCCACACGGCCGCCATCAGCACCAGGACGACGATCGGCAGCCAGTCGAGGAGCAACCACAGCACATGACTGCGGGTGGCGTGATAGATCGTGCCGCCGATCCAACCGACGGTCAGAATCGGCAGGGCTGCGGCTAAGAGCCGGTGCCGCCGCCATTGGCCGCGCAGTCGCCAGGCCCACCACACGATCACGGCCAGAAAAACCAAGTTGGTCCACGTCGCCCAGGCGTCGACGGGAAAACTGCCAAGGTCAGTCTCGGCATAACGCGGGCCGTGGTCAGCCAGGCGCACAGAATCATCTGGCGGAGGAGGCACGGTGGCATCCTGGGCCGCAGACAGTCCCGAGGCAAGGCCACGGGTCAGAGCGAGACGACCTCCAGAGTGATCGCAGCCGTCGGGCCAAGGTCGGTGCTGCCCTTGCCGCCAAAGGTGGCCTGGGCCTCGATGCGGTAGCAGCTGGGCAGGGGCACCCACGGCTTGCACTGGGCGGGCCCGGGCAAGAAGTCCTCCTTCTTGTCCCCGCTCAGCGAATACGGCAAGAACTCCTCCCAGGTCGGCCCAAGCAGGGGTTGTCCATCGGGCGACTCCTTCGCGCCGCCGAAGACCATGTTCGGGAAGGCCGCATACCGGGCCACCATCCACTGCCACCACAGATTGTCGCCGGTACTCCTGTGCCGCCAGACCCTGGTGGTAACGGAGCGGAAATGCAGTCGGATGAGGCCCAAGCTGCGCATTGGACCGTCTGCATCATACGCACAGGCGGAGCCAGCCCTCTTTCCAATGAGCGTCCTTACCGCCCAGCACAGGCAGGGGCGTCGCGCCAAGCTCAGGTCCTGCGACGCGCCCAGCGCTGGGTCCGGCACTCGGGCGCGATACCTAATGCAGCGTCAGCGCGCCTTTATCCCCGCTCAGGGTCAGAGCGCCGCCACTGGCGGTGACGGCCAGCGGAGTGCCCATGATGGCGAGGAACCGCTGCTCAAGCGCCATCGCCGGCTCGGGGGCGGCCATCATGGTCGAGAAAAGCTGACCAAAGACGAGCTTTCCGTCCACTGACGCATACGAACCGCCGTAGCGGTTGACCCCTGAGGTACCGGACACCCGGGACTCCTTGGCGGCAAGCTGGATGGTCGGCGCGGTGAAGCCCTCGACGCCGGCGACCGTTGCGCCCGCGATTGTGGTCACGACATCGTCGCGCCCCGCTTCCAGGGCTGGCGCAACATCGGCGGACCAAGCAGCAGGACCAACCAACAGCAGGGCCGCGGCAGAAAGGATGAGTCGTAGCGTAGAGTGTCTCCTGAGGTTCTCCACGGCCGGGGCCCGCCTATCTTAGTGGGTTTCTGCCGCCGCTCGCAATGGCCCTCGGGTAAGGGCCGCCTGGGAGCGCCGAGTTGCACTCGGCCCGGGTAAAGAAGCCCGCCCCAGCAAGCCTCCCCGGTATTCCAGCCCTTCATCGAGGGCCATTGACGCCACCCCGATGTCCCCCGGCAGAGCGTGAAGCTGAGCATGCCGATCACCGACACAAATATCAAAGTACAATGTAATGACGAGAGCACGGTGGTCAACGCAACGAACGTTGAGGCCATGAAAAGATAAGCTACATTCAGCACAAGCGCCCCATTCCCTCATTCGGTAAATGATCAGACACATGATTATTCTCCAATTACCGGATACATTTACCTCCCCGACGAAGACGGCGTTAATGTCACTCTAATAGGGAATAATTTTTTATTTTTCCGTGTACAATTTCCCATTTATTCTAATAATCAGTCCACTCAAAGCGTTGTGTATAGCTCTTAGCTCACACACGCCATTGTCGTCAGTTGTTGATTCTTCCCCATTGTGGGCATTGGGTGTGGCATAAGAGGCCAGGCATGGTGTGAACCACCCATCTGTGCCATGGCCTACGAACGTCTAACCAGCGCCTTTGCCGCGGTGGTCACCCCATCAGGACGACGGCGACCCCAGAACAGGCCTTTCAGGTCGTCCTGACCTGCGGAGGCCGAGGCATGAGAGGATCGATCGACGCTTATACGATTATTGGACGAACCCCACGATAGGGCGTCATCGCGATAACGCCGGCCTGCATCGTTGCCAGACGTCAGACCAGGCAATCACTGGGGCCTATCGCCGATTCCAGGGTACATTGAAGGCCTTGGCGCTCGCACTGTCTTCAGGGAAGACCCGAGAAACGCCTGTTCGTGAAGCATCTATCAAGGACAGTTTGTCGACTAGTAAAGTCTATTATTTTTTACTTCCATACCAAGCCGTTCGCATTATCAAGTACAGTGGGCGTGAGTCATACCGGCTCGCCGAGTCAGCCATACCCAACCATAATAGTCAGGAATTGAAACCGTCATGTCCCCAACAACCTCCGCCCCCAGCCACTACGCCGTCATGCTACCGCAGGGGCGAACATCCACCGGCCAGCGTTGGCTGGCTCTGGTGCTCATCCTGCTCGCGTTCGTCACCGGGGTGCCTCAGGTGGCCGCGGCCGACGTGGTCGCGTGGGGCGATAATGGCCAAGGTCAAACGACGATCCCTGTTAGTCTGACGGGCGTGACGGCGATTGCTGCGGGTTTTGATCACACGGTGGCGCTGAAGAGCGACGGCACGGTGGTCGCGTGGGGCCGGAATGACGATGGTCAAACGACGATCCTTGGTGGTCTGACGGGCGTGACGGCGATTGCTGCGGGTGGTTTTCACACGGTGGCGCTGAAGAGCGACGGCACGGTCGTCGCGTGGGGCTCTAATGGCGATGGTCAAACGACGATCCCTAGTGGTCTGACAGGCGTGACGGCGGTTGCTGCGGGTTATTATCACACGGTGGCGCTGAAGAGCGACGGCACGGTGGTCGCGTGGGGCTTTAATGGCCAAGGTCAAACGACGATCCCTGGTGGTCTGACAGGCGTGACGGCGATTGCTGCGGGTGATTTTCACACGGTGGCGCTGAAGAGCGACGGCACGGTGGTCGCGTGGGGCTCTAATGTCCTAGGTCAAACGGCGATCCCTGGTGGTCTGACGAGCGTGACGGCGATTGCTGCGGGTTATTATCACACGGTGGCGCTGAAGAGCGACGGCACGGTGGTCGCGTGGGGCTATAATGCCCAAGGTCAAACGACGATCCCTGGTGGCCTGACAGGCGTGACGGCGATTGCTGCGGGTGATAATCACACGGTGGCGCTGAAGAGCGACGGCACGGTGGTCGCGTGGGGCTTTAATGGCCAAGGTCAAACGACGATCCCTGGTGGTCTGACGGGCGTGACGGCGATTGCTGCGGGTGGTCTACACACGGTGGCGCTGCTTCTTGATGCCCATGTGGACACCGTCATTCCGGCTACGATTACTGCCGGTGGTCTGGGTGGTTTTCTCGAGATCCGCGGCACCGATTTCCGACCAGACACGGTCGTGCGGTGGCGCGGGATTGATTTGACCACGACGCGGATATCCCCGACCAAACTCCTCGCCTTCCTTCCGCCCTCGGAGATCGTTTTGCCTGGTACTGCCGCAGTGACTGTCGCCTGGGGAGCACACGTGTCGAACGAGATGGTAGTCGCCATTGAAGAGCCGACGAACGGCAGCCCAGGTCCTGCTGGCCCCCAGGGACCAGCGGGAACTCCGGGCATGGATGGCGCCCCAGGGGTGGCCGGCCTGCCTGGCCTGCCCGGCTCACAATGGCGCAGCGGGGCGTCCGCGCCTGACCATGCCCTTGGGTCGGATGGGGATCTCTATCTGGATCTCACCACCTTTGTCCTGCACCAGCGCACGGCCGGCACGTATCTGAGCCTCGGATCCATGGTCGGACCAGCCGGCCAGGATGGTGCCCCCGGCGCACGTGGGCTACAGGGGCCGATAGGCGTTGCCGGTGTCATGGGCATCCCCGGAACCCCGGGACCAACCGGTCCGCAGGGCCCCGCTGGCTCTTCCGCCACGCTGGCCTCGGGCCAGGTGCCATTGACGACCCTGGATCGCGTCTCGGACCTCAAGATTGTTGATGCCCGGGTGACGAAGAACTCCCGCATATTCCTGTCATTGTATGATCGTAGCACCGGACGGTGGCATCCTGAAGGCGCCGTTGTCCTGTCATTGCGGAAGGTGAAGGATGGCGAGTTCACCGTGCATCTCGAAGCCCGGAAACATCTGTGCACCGTTGATGATCGGGTGATGTACCTCGTTGTTGAGCCCTGAGAGTTTCGTCCATCCCATCCCGGGGGTCGGGGGTGGGTCGACATTGACATTTTGGGGGCCAGGCACCGTGTGAAGCCATATTGTCGCCGCCGCCGGGCAGCAGCGGGTAGCGATCACCTTGCGCGGGCAGCGGCACATTGGCCACCGTCTAGGCGAGTTGGAGTTCGCCTCTCCCAGGAACAGCCACTCATTACATACGATGCCTGGCCTCTATTTCCCAGCGATACAAATGGGACACGCCGCCGAAACCATAGGCATTGAATCACCCCCCCGCCACCGCCCGTCGGAATTCCTTGGTCTGGGAATGGACCGGCAGAAAGATGGTGAAGGTGGTGCCTTTGCCGGGGCTTGAAGCCAGGTGCAAGACGCCTTCGTGGGCGCGGATGATGCGGCTGACCAGGCTCAGTCCAAGGCCGGTGCCGGTGGCTTTGGTGCTGAAAAATGGCGTGAAAATCCGCTCCTGCTGATCGAGGGGGATGCCGGGGCCATTGTCGGCGACGATGATCTCGACTGCTTGGCCACCCAGCGGATTGTCCTCTGCGGCCAACTGGACGAGCACCATCAGGCTGGGCAGGGTGGTGTGGGCCAGGGCCTCGACCGCATTGTTGATGAGATTGCTGAGCACCTGGCGCAATTGATCGGGATCAGCGTCGACCACCGGACAGCCGGACTGAAGATTGATGGTAAGTTTAAGTCCAGGCGGCAGATCCCGGCGGGCCTGGCTGAGGGCGCGCAGTTCGTCCAGGACCGGCCCAAGCTCGACGCGATTACGGCGCGGATCGCTCAGCCGCGACAGGGCCAGGAAGTCGCTGACGATTCGCCCCAGGCGATCGGCCTCCGAGACCATGATGCCGGCCAGTGCGCTGCCGTCAGGATTGCTGCTGCGGGCCATGATCTCGGCCAGTTCCTGCGCGCAGCCGCGCAGGCTGGTCAGCGGATTGCGGACCTCATGGGCGATGCCTGCGGCCATCTCGCCCAGGCTGGCGAGATGTTCGGCGCGACGGGCGTTCTCTTCCAAGAGGCGCAGCCGCGTCTCGTCCGCTAGCAAGAGGGTGCGTCCGATCAGTTGGCCTTGGCTGCTGAGCAAATCGGTGACGCGCACCACCAGCTGCCGACCGCCGGGCCCGGGCAGGCGCTCTTGCAGCGGTGAGCGCCAATCGGTGAGCAGGTCATGGACCTGGCCCAATTCCCCGACCAGGACTTCCGCCGCCAAGCGTCCCTGCTGCCGGCCCGCGGGCAGGGCTAGCAGGCGGACGGCCTCATCATTGGCGTAGGCGATGTGGCCGTGGGCATCCACCGCGAGCACTCCTTCGCCCAGCTGGTCCAGCAGCTCGTCAGTGAAGAAACGCTGTTCCCGCAGGCGTCGGGCCAGCAATTGGCCCAATAGGTCGACCAGGAAAAAGGCTGCCACCTGCACCGCCAGATGCCCGACCACTCGATTGGGCATCGCCAGCATCGCCACGCCCTCGCCGGGCTGATCGCCGAAGGGATGCAGTTGGCTGACATACAGCAAGCCATTGGCCGCCATCGCCAGGGCTGCCAGGGCCGGCATCACGAAGGGCAGCACGCCAGGCAGGATCAGGTTGCCGATCAGCAGTACGGCGAAGAGCAGCAGCACCACTGGCGAGGCGACTCCACCAGTCAGATAGGCTGCCATGGCGATCCACACCAGATCGAAGACCAGATGCAGGACCAGCTGCCACGGCCGACGGGCCCAAGGCACCGCCACCGCCAAAGCCGCGCTGGCCAGCAGCACCACGCCGAACAATTGGGCCAAGCGGCTGGATACCGCCTCGGTGGCAGTGGGCCGCAGATCCACCACGAAGACCACCCCGGCAATCGCCAGGGCGATGAGCAGCAGGCGCAGCAGGCTGACGAGGCGGGCCTGGTACTGGGTGGGCATGGGTTAGGACAACGGTCGCGGGGTCGCGGGGTCGCGGGGTCGCGGGGTCGATGGGTCGACGCCAGCAATCGCGGACTTGCTGACAATGACTGCGGAATTGTCGTCTCGTTGCGATTCGACAGTCACGGTTGTCGAAATTCCGTCGTCGACCCCGCGACCCCGTGACACCGCGACGTCGCGACGGCTGTCTCAATCACCCCGCGACCCCGCGACATGGCGTTCACGACAACTGCTTCTGCAG
>JBBQTJ010000175.1:0-7066 GCA_038213315.1 Planctomycetota bacterium | reverse complement strand
TGGCTTGATGTGGCCCTGCGCCGCGAGGCGGTTGCCGGGGCCCGTCGGGCCGAGCTTGATGCGCGCCAGGATTATGCCCTGGCCTGCGAGCGGCGCTCGACCGTGCTGGCCGGCAGCCGGGCCCGCCTGACCAACGATCTGCGCAGCCGCGACCAGCAGCGTCGGGAGTACGCCGATGCCGAGGTGCGGGCCCCTCGTGACGGCATGGTGATGCATCGCACGCCTGATGGCCGCCCGCTGCGCGTGGGACAGCAGGTGCCGTCGCAGGAACCCTTCGCCATGCCCCTGGGCAGCGGCCGGGTGGTGCGGTTGTTGGTGCCGGCCCGCTATTATGGGCATTTCAGCAATGGGCAGACGGTGTCGTTGGCAGTGCCGGTGCTGGGCCCAGCGCTGCGCACGGCCACGGTGCGGGCGGTCGGCGGTGGCTTCATGCGCGATCCGGCCCTGGCCGCAGACCTGGATGACGGCCAGGCCGAAGAGGTATTCACTCTCGATCTATTCTGGGATCCGGGCGTCGAGTTGGCGGCGCGCGTGCCGCCGGGGACGACGGTGTATGTTGATCTCTAAGTGCGGCGTGCGGAGTTTAAACAGCGTCGGGCTCTCGGCCATGGCGCTGTGGTGCCTTGGCCAACTGGCGCTGCCTGCCGCTGAAACCGTGACGCTGACCTGGATGGGGCAGGTGTCCCTCGACCGCTCGCGCTTTGTCGGCATTCCTGCGACCGGCAAGGATGCGCTGGTGGTGTGGATGGCGCCGGATGGCACGCCGGTGGTGATGGGTGATCCGCTGATCACCTTCGACGCGTATCGGGCCCGCGCCGAGCTGATCGACCGCGACCTTGAACTTGAGACCTTCCGCCGGCAGCAGGAGCTGGATGAGCTGCGGCGTCAGCGCGCCCTGGCCGACGTGCAGGACGAGGCGGCGCGCTTGGTCGATGATCTGCGCACCGCCGAAGCGGCGCGCGCGGCCTTGGACGCCGCCCGCGAGGCGACCGCCGCCTTGGCGCAGACCGAGGCCGAGGCAGCGGTGCTGACGGTGGCCGAAGCGCAACGCGCCGCCGTTCGCGCGCGGCAGCTGCACGCCCTGGGCCAAAGCGATGACCCGACCCGCGATCAGGCCGAAGCCGCCCTGGTCCAGGCCCAAGATTCCGCGATCCAGGCGGCTGCCGCGGCCAGCCGCGCTGCGCTGCCCGACGACATCGCCATCAAGCAGGCGGACCTGCGCCTGACCCGCCTGCGCCGCGAGCAGGACGATGGCGAGGGCGCGATCACCAAACGTGCGGCGGCTCTGCGAGCTGCCCATGCGCGCGAACGCAGCCTAGCCAAGGCCGACCGCGAGAAGCTGGAGCAGCAGCGGCACATCAATGAGCGCGACGGCCACGACCACACGCCCTGGCGGCGGTTGACGGTGTGGGCTGCGGACGGCGCCACCATCGCCGCGCTGCAGGTGGCGCTGCCCGGGGCGACGGTGGCGGCGCCCCTGATCGCCGACCATGGCGAAGCCTATACCTCCGCGCGGGGCTGGGGCTGGGACCGGGACTTGTCCGCGCGGTTGCGCCCGGGCAGCGACGGCGCCCTGCTGCTGGTGCGTGAGCGCGCCGTGTGGCGGCAGGACCTGCCGGATGGCATCTATCGCGTGCGCATCGAACTGGGCGATGCGGTCGAATGGGATGGCGCGCTGCTGCGGGCCGCTGGCCGCTGTCTGTTTACCGCCCGGCGTATCGAAGCCGGCGCGCGCGCGGAGGTCGACACCACCATCACGGTCAACCATGGCCGCCTCGAACTGATCGTCGGCGACACCCTGGAGCGGACCCTGCGCGCGCCGGCGGACGGGGCAAGCATGCGTCAGCAGTGGCTCAAGCCGGGCTACAAGACCTGGGACGAGGCGTGGCCGGTCACCTATTTCGTGCCGGGCGAGCGTCTGCTGGTGCGCTTGCGCGTGCGTCAGGACGAAGCCGCCCTGCTGCGCGGTGGCCTGCCCGGTGCAGCACCCTGGGCGGTGAACACCGTGACCATCCGCACCGCCGATGGCGGTCTGGCCCAGGGCCGCGTGCAGCGCGTCGACGACGAGCCGGTGCCCCTGTCGATGGCGCCCCTGGCGTGGGAGGACCAAGACCTGGAGCGCATCGCCAACGAGATCACCATCGAGGTCGGCGAGGGCGTCCGGCCGCGCCTGGGTGCCCCGGTCGAAGTGCTCGCCACGGTGACTGCGCCCGCCGAGCGCCGCCTGCTGCCCGGTCATCTGGCCTCGGCACGGGACGGTCGCGTGTGGGTGCGACCGGCCGGTGGCGCGCTGCGCGAGGTCGAGGCGCAGCGCGTGGGCCGCTTCTGGCTGGTCTCGGCCAGCGCCGCCGGGGCGATGATCGATCCTGGCAAGCCACCGCTGCCGGCGGCGGCGGAAAGCTGGTCCGGCGCAGTGGTCGCCGGGCGCAGCGCCCTGCTCACCCTGCCGTCCTCGTGGGGGCGCATCGCCACCATGGCGCCGGAAGGCAGCGCCGTGCAGGCCGGCCACGTGGTGGTCACGCTGTACAATCCCGCGCTTGATGCCAGGCGCGACGAGCTCGCGCGGGCCCGCCGCCGTGGCGCCGAGGCCTATCAGTTGGCTGGCGACCAACGACAGCAGAAAGTCGTCGAGGCCCAGCGCACCGCCACGGCGCGCGCTTTGGACGCCACGGCGGCGCGCCTGGCCTGGGCCGCACTGCTGCCGTTGCCCTGGAGCACCGCCACGGCGCGCGACCAGGCCGTGGCGGCGCGCCGCCAGGCCGCCACGGCGGCGGCCCTGGCGGCACGCTTCGCGCCCCTGGCCCAGGGCGATCCGCAGCGCGCCGCCGGCTATGTCCTGGCCGCGCGCAACGCCGCCGGCAACGCCAACCGCGCGGACCTGCAAGCGGCCAAGGCCGACACCGAGGGTGATCCGTGGCAGCGTGCCACCTTGTGGCAGGACTGGCTCGACCGGGCCTTGCTGGCCGCCGGGCGGGATGGCGATCTGCGCCAGGTCGCCGAGGAATCGCGACTGGCCGCCCTGCGGGCGCGCCTGGAGCTGCAACGCGCCTTGGATGGGCAGATGAACGCGCGGAATTTCCGTATGTCCCGCGAGCTGAAGGCGCCGATGGACGGCCGCATTTTTTACGCCACCACCTGGAATGATCAGAGCAATCGGCGTGAGAAGATCGGCTTGGACATGGTGGTGTGGCAGGGCATCACGGTGGCCGAGATCCTTGACCTGACCCATCCGGCCTTCACCGCGCGGGTGCCCGAACGGTTGTATCCTGGTCTGCGCGTCGGCTTGCCCATGATCGTCGTCTTGCCCCAGTTCGGGCTGCGCCTGCCGGGGACCATACGCACGGTCGGCCGGGTCTTCACCACCGGCATCGAGGCCGCCAGCACCGACCGTCATCTGCGCCTGGGCAATCGCAGCGAAGTCGAGGTCACCGTCGATTTCACCGCGCCCGCCGGGCTGCAAGACCGCCTCGTCCCGGGCACCAAGGGCAATCTGGAGCTGGGTCATGACTGAGCGTCCGCGCCGCCTTCGTCGGCGGTCCATCATCATTGCCAGCGTCGTGTTGGCCGTGGTCCTGGCCCTGTGGCTGCGTCCGCGCCAAGCCGTCGCGCCGCTGCTGATCCCGGTCGAGCATGGCACGCTAATGCTGCTCCGTCACGAGACCGCCCGCATCCAGCCCCGCGATGCGGTGTTGGTCAAGGCGGCGTTCAACGGCCGTGTGCAGTCGATCGTCGACGATGGCGTGTGGGTGGACACGGGCACGGTGCTCTTCGTGCTGGACGACAGCGAAGAATCCAAGCGCGTCGCCGAAGAGCGCAGCCAGCTGATCACCGCTCGGCAAGAGCTGCGCCTAGCGCGGGTGCGCCGTGCCCAGGCCCAGGACAGCGAGGACGCCAAGGTCGCCAGCGCCAGCCGCGCTGCGCTGCTGGAAGGCCTGCGACTCACCGTGCTGGAGGCCACGCCGCCGGAAGGCGATGCGCTAGTAGTCGCCGCCGCGGCCTTGGCTCCGCTGGAGGCGCAGGTCGACGCCGCGCGTGAGACTTTTCTGGAGGCCGACGGCGCGTGGGGCCAAACTCTCGATGCCTACCTCGCGTTGGCCGACCGGCAGCAAGAGCAGCGCGATCACCGCCTGCGTTTCCAATCGCAAGCCGACGAGGCGCGCACCCTGGTGGAACAGGATGTGGAGCAGCTTAGTGGCCCCGAGCTGCAGGCTCGCGCCGAAGCCCAGACGCGGCTGGACGAGGCCGCTACCGCCCTGGCTGCACTCGCCAAGGATGATGGCCTGGGCGCCCAGTTGAGCGCCGCGCGCACCGCCCGCGATCAGGCCCGGGCCGCGCGCGATGCGGCCGAGGCGGCGCTGTATGCCGCCGAGCAGGCCGCCGAGCCGGCCTACCTGGCGGTGGAGCTGGCGAAGCGCGGCCTGGAGAGCGCCCAACTCGCTTTGGATGAGGCTTCACAGACAGACGCCCTGGCCGATGCGCAGCGCCGCTTGGCCCAAGGCCGCTTGTCCGTCAGCGCCGGCGCCATGGCCGCGATGGAACTTGAGGATATCGAGGCCGCCGCGGCCAAGGCCGCCAACCAGCTTGACATCACCCGTCGCCGCCTGGCCATGGCGCGGCGCGGGGCTGCACCTGAGCAGCTCGCTGAGGCCCGGGCCAAGGCCCAGCGCGCTACCGAAAAGGCCGCCGCTGCCCAGGCCGCCCGCGACCGGGCTTTGGCGCTGCTGGACGGTGAGATCGCCGTGGCCGAGGCTAAGGTCCGGCGCCTGCGCCTGAGCGTCGAACGGATCTCGGCGCGCTTTCCCGACCTGCTGCGCAGCTACCTGGCGCTGCTCGCCCAAGAGCGCACCGCCCTGGATCCGGACGACACCGCGCGCGCCGCCGAACTCGACGAGGAGGAGCAGCGCACCAAGGACCAGCTAGCTGCGGCCCAGGCCGATCCGCCGGGCGTCTTCCGGGCGCCGTGCGCCGGGCTGGCGCGGGTGCGGGATACGGGCGATCGCAAGCAGCAGGCCGGGGACCAGGTGTGGCCTGACGATGTGCTGGTTGAACTGTTTCCCCCAGCAAACATGGAGGTACTGATGGCAGTGAACGAGGTGGCAGTCCGCCATGTCCACCCCGGTCAGTCCGCCACCATCGCGGTCCCCGCCCTGGGCGGCCGCACTTTCTCGGCCAGCGTTTCGGCGCTGGCCGGCATCGGTCGCGACAAGTTCGCCGCGCAAAATCGTTTCGCCGATGTCACCCAATACGAAGCGCGCCTGTCCCTGGACCACCCCGGCACCGACCTGCGCCAGGGCATGACCGCCCTGGTGGAATTGGCCGTGGGCAACATCCCTGACGCCACCTGGCTGCCCCGCGCGGCGGTGCGCGCCGGCCCGACCGCTGGAGTGTTCAGCGCCCGTGTCGGCCTGGCGGGCGTGTGGACGGACTTCCCCGGCGAGTACGCCGGCGACCACGCGGTCCGCATCAGCGCTGGCCTCACCCCCGGCACCCTGGTTTGGGCCATGCCATGACCGCGATCCCTGCATTCATCTCCATCCGCGGCGTCACCCGCACTTATGCCATGGGTGATGCCGCAGTGCACGCCCTGCGGGGCGTCGACCTGGACATCCACGCCGGCGAGTTCGTCGCCATCGTCGGCCCGTCCGGCTCGGGCAAGACCACGCTGATGTACGTGCTGGGCCTCCTTGATCAGCCCAGCAGCGGCAGCTACGTCATCGATGGCATCGAGACCGCCCATCTTGACGACCGCGCCTTGTCGCGCCTGCGCAACCGCACCATCGGCTACGTCTTCCAGCAGTACAATCTGCTGCCCGACCTCAGCATCGTCGAGAACATCGGCCTGGGCCAAGCCTATGCCGGCGTGTCCACCGCCGAGCGCAGCGCCCGCGGCCGCAGTCTGGCCGAACGCCTTGGCCTCGGCCATCGCCTGAGCCACACGCCGCGCGAACTGTCCGGCGGCCAGATGCAGCGCGTCGCCATTGCCCGCGGCCTGGCCTGCCATCCGCGCCTGATCCTGGCGGACGAACCCACCGGCAACCTGGATACCAAGACCGGCGCCGAAATCATGGTGCTACTGCGCGAACTGCACGCGGCCGGCCACACCATCGTATTGGTCACCCACGACCCGGACATCGCCGCCGCGGCGGATCGCACGGTGCGGATCGTGGATGGGGAGATTGTGGAAGACAGGAAGACGGCCGTCGCAGGGTCGCGGGGTCGGGGGGAAACAGCCGTCGCGGAGTCGCGGGGTCGCGGGGTCGCGGGGTCGGAGAGCACCGACGCTTCGGACAGCGGGACAGCCGTCGCGGGGTCGCGGGGTCGCGGGGTCGCGGGGTCGGAGAGCACCGACGCTTCGGACAGCGGGACAGCCGTCGCAGGGTCGCGGGGTCGCGGGGTCGCGGGGTCGGACGGCTTCGACCTTAGGGTCAGCCCACCTTCGACCTTATCTTCCGGTCCACTCCCCGCACCGTCGTCCGCCGTCGACTCCGCGACCCCGCGACCCCGCGACCTCGCGACGGCTGTTTTATCGGTTACTGACCTCCTCCGCATGGCGCTGCGCGAAGGTCTGCTGGCGCACAAGCTGCGCTCGGTGCTGACCATGCTCGGCATTGTGTTCGGCATCGCGGCGGTGATCGCCATGACGGCTATCACCGAGGGTGGCAAACAGCAGCAGCTTGAACAGATCCGCCGCATCGGCTTGAACAATATCCAGGTGCGGGCGCTGGACCTGGATGGGGCACGGTTGACGCGGGCCCGACGGGCCAATCCCGACGGACTGAGTCTCGACGATCTGGCGGCGATTCGTGAACACGTCCAGGGCGTGGTGGCGATCAGCGCCTGGAAAAACCTGAAGGCCGAATTGCGTCTGGGCGATCGCTTGGTGGACGACGCTCTGGTGTTGGGTGTCACCGGTGATTTGCGCGCGGTGGCGGATCTGCAACTGGGCCAGGGGCGCTTCCCCGACCATCACGACGAGGAGACTTTTGCGCGCGTATGCACCATCGGGGCCCATGTCGCCCGCGACCTGGGGGTGCCCGGTGGCGCGGCCCTGGGCGCGGTGGTCGTA
>JBBQTJ010000174.1:0-7093 GCA_038213315.1 Planctomycetota bacterium | reverse complement strand
CGTTGAGCTTCTTCCGGCGGTGCTACCGTCGGACCATGCTCCGTTACCTTCCCGTGCTGGCGGTCGTCGTGCTGGCAGCCTGTGGCGACCCTGGCCGCACTGATGGTATCGACGGTGCCTATGACCGGCCGGAAGGTCTGGTCACGCCCCAGGTGACGGTGATTGCCACCCTGCCAGCAGCCGCGCTGCCGGTGACGCGGATGCGCTGGTCGCCTGAAACCGGACGCATGGATGTCTGCGGCCGGGCAACGGCCCTGAGCCTGGATGCAGAAGGCAATGGGCTGCGCGTCTGGTCGGGAGCGACCGCCGCCGTCGAGATGCTGGGTGGGGCCGATGGCGCTCTGCTGAGTCCTGCCGAGTCAGGCTGGATCGTCCGGGATGCCTCTGGGGTCGAGTGCAGTCGGGTGGCGGCGCCGGTGGCGGGTTTGCTGTGGTCGCCTCGACTGGGGGCGGCGATGGTCTTGGCAGCCGCAAATGAAGCGGTGGTGGCGACCACCATCCGCGGCGTAGAGCGTTGGCGCAGCGACGCACTGGTGCGTACGGGTCTGCGTCCCTTGGCCATGGCGACGGAGGGGGGCGAGGTGGTGCTGTTGGGACGGCGCGACGCGGACGTCCGCCTGGTGCGACTCGCCGACGACGGCCAGTTGTTAGGGACGCTGGCGCTGCCGGGGGTCGAGGATCCCACCTCGTTTCAGGCTGTTCCCCGTCCCGGTGGCACGGTCTGGGCCCTGGTGACCCGTCGCTTGGTGCAGGTGTATGATCGCAATGGCCGGCTGCTGCATCGCCAGCCCGTGCCGCCGCTGCTGGGCGATGGCCCGGTGGTGGTCGCCTATGTCCCGCGGGACGACGGCGGCGCTTGGGCCGTTCTGCATCGGCAAGTGGCCGCGAACCGCGATGCGGTCATCACCATCCACGATTTGACCGGCCAGATGCTGCGCCGTGAACGGCTGCACGACGCCACTGCCATGGCCTGGGATGACCGGCGCGGTGCGTTGCTGATCGCCATGGGCGATGGGGTGGTGGAGTGGCGCTGGTAAAAGGCGGACACAGTCAGCCTTGAGCAACGTCATTCAACGCTCTGAAGCCGGGTCATCAGTCTTTCAAGCATCCCAGCCCTCACCGCCACGCGCTGATCTCTCCCTTCAACTTCGCCGCCAGATTCAGAATGCCGGTCTTCGCCAAGCCATCTTGCTGGGTGGTGACGAAGGGGCGGCGTTGCCGGACGGCATTGACCACCTGGCTGTCTTTGGGCACCCATCCGGCCAAGGGCAAATCACGTTTCAGGAACTTCTGCACCACAGTGCGCAGGCGCACATAGGTGGCGGCGGCCTCGTGCTGGTCCTGGCAGTTGTTGACCAGGATGCGTAGATCGCGGCCGGGATCGGCGGTCTCAAGTACTTTGATCAAGGCATAGGCATCGGTCATCGAAGTGGGATCCGGTGTCAGCACCACCAGCGTGGTGCGGGCGGCGCGCAGGGCGGTCATCACCTCGCGGCCAATGCCGGCCGGGGTGTCGATGATCAGCAGGTCATAGCCTTTAGCCAAAGTGCCCAGGCCGGTGATCAGCTTGTGGAGCTGCTCTTGGGTCAGTCGGGTCAGTTCATCATGGCCGCTGGCGGCGGGCACGAAGCCGATGCCATGCACCGCCACCACCAGCTCGGCCAGGGTCGCGCTGCCCTGCACCGCATCGACCAGAGAGCGTTGCGGATCGATGCCCAGCAGCACATCGGCGTTGGCCAGGCCCAGATCGAAGTCCACCAGCAGGGGCCGCAGGCCGGTCTTGGCCAAGGCGATGGCCAGGTTCACCGCCATGCACGTCTTGCCCACACCGCCTTTGCCGCCGGTCACCGCCAGGGCCGCCAAGCGCGGGATGGTGGTGGCTGGCGGCGATGCACTGCGGAGGGAGTGAGCTTGGTCGGGCATTTATTTGGACAGCCGTCGCGGGGTCGCGGGGTCGCGGGGTCGCGGGGTCAGCTCAGCGGGACACCAGTGTACCTGATGGCTGGCGTCCGTGCCGTCGCCTTTCTGAAATCGGCAATTCATGCCATCGACTCCGCGACTCCGCGACCCCGCGACCCCGCGACATTGGCAATTCATGCCATCGACCCCGCGACTCCGCGACCCCGCGACTCCGCGACAGTGCCGTCCCCGGCGCCGTCCCCGGTGCCGTCCCCGACCACCCGCTCTGCCAGCCACGACGCATCGGCGGCCATGATATCTTTGGGCACTTCCTGGCCGGTGGTGTAGAAGGCCACGGGCAGACGGTGGCGGCGCAGGCAGCCATAGAGGCGACCGGGGGCGGCGCATTCGTCCAGCTTGGTGATGACGGTGTGGACGATGGGTAGGACCGAGAAACGTTCGACCACCGCGGCGAATTCCGCGCGACCGGCATTGGCGGCGGCGGCCAGCATCACTTGGATCCCCGGGGCGGCGCGGCAGAAGCCTTTGAGTTCCAGCACGCGGGTGCTGTCGGCGGGGCTGCGGCCGGCGGTGTCGATGAGGACGTGGTCGTAGTCTTCGAAGCGGCGCAGGTGTTCGCCCAGGCGGGCAGGCGTGTCGGCCACCTCAAGTGGGATGTCGAGGAGGTCGGCGTAGGCCCGCAGCTGGTCCTGGGCGCCGACCCGGTAGGTGTCGATGGTGATCAGGGCGACGCGGCGGTTCTGCCGGCGCACCAGATCGCCGGCGAGCTTGGCGATGGTGGTGGTCTTGCCCACCCCGGTTGGGCCCACCACCAGCAGACGGCGGCAGTCGTCCCACGAAAAGGCCGGCTTCGGGGGCAGGCTGCGGGACAGCACCAGGCGGACGAAGGCCTGACGGCGTTCCGGATCCAGGCGACCACCGGCCTGGGCCACGGCGTCATCGCATTCCGCGATCAGTTCGGTGGGTAGTTCGACTTCCTCCAAGCGGGCAGCCAAGTCGCCGAGATGCGCCCGCGGTGCGGCGGTACCTTGGGCCAGGCGGGCCAGTTCGCGACGGATGCCGGCCAGTTCGGCTTCCAAGCCGGGCTCGCTGGAGCGCAGGGCGGCGGCTTGAGAGGGGACTGCCGTCGCGTGGTCGCGGGGTCGCGTGGTCGCGGGGTCGTTTTTGGGCGGGTGCCAGGATTCGACGCGGGGTTCGGGCAGTTTGGCGCGGGGGGCGACGGGGTCGGCGTCGTCCCGGGCGGCGACCACTTCGTAGCCGTTCTTGCGGCCAAGGAGGCCGGGTTCCTTGATCACCCGGGTCTCGATGATCAGGGCATTTTCGCCGAGCTCGTTGCGCACCCGTTCCAGGGCCTCGGGAACGGTGCGGCCAGTGTAGGAGCGGACGATCATGAGTGGGCTCTATGACTGGTTATGGTGGATGGGGTATGGGATATGGGGCGCAGTGCGCCGTTCGCGCCCCGTGGCGGTTCACCAGACTCCACAGTCCCGCGTCGCATTACAAAACCGGCGTCGTTCATTTTGTCACCTGAATGGTTCCCACGACCTCGACTTGCACACTGGGTGCCAATTCGCTGTAGCTCAGCACGGCCAGGTCGGGGAAGAAACGGCTGCTGATCTGGCGCAGGCTGCGGCGCAGGGCGGCGGTGGTCAGCAGCACCGGATCGTGGCCCTGGGCGGTGGCGGCCTGCACTGCGGAACCGAGTTGGTCGATCAGCGTGCTGGCCTCGGCCGGGGCGATGCCCAAGCCGCCGCCTTGGTTGGCGGCCAGCAACGCCCCGGACAGGCGCTGCTCGGTGCCGGGTTCCAGGATGATGGCCATCAGCTGGTGCTGCTGGTTCATGTAGGGGGCGACGACGCTGCGGCCGATGCGGGCACGCACCTGATCGCAGAGATGGGCGGCATCCGCATTGGGCATGTCGGCCACGGTCTCGAAGACCTTCTCTAGATTGGTGATCGGCACCTTTTCTTCCAACAACAGGCCGAGGACCTTTTGCACCAGGCCGAGTTTCACCGAGGTCTCGATCTCCTTCACCAAGGCAGGGTTTTCCTTCTTCAGCGTGGTCAGCATGGTCTGCACGTCCTCGCGGTTCAGCACGGCGGCGGCATTGCCCTTCAGCACCTGGGTCAGGTGGGTGATGAACACGCTGGTCGGGTCGGTGACCGTATAGCCAAGGGTCTCGGCCTCGGTGCGGCGGCTGGTCTCGATCCAGGTGGCATCCAGGCCGAAGGCGGGTTCCTTGGTGGCTTGGCCCTGCACCGGACCGGCCACGCCGCCGCCATCGATGGCCAGCAGGCGATCGGGCTGCAATTCGCCGGTGGCCACCGGCTGTCCTTGCAGCAAGACGCGGTAGGCGTTGGGCGGCATCTGGATGTTGTCCTTGATGCGGATCGGCGGCACCAGCAGCCCTAGGTCGCGGGCCAGGGTCTTGCGCAAGGCGGTGACGCGGTCCAACAGTTGGCCGCCGCGGTCCTTGTCCACCAGTGGGATCAGACGGTAGCCGATCTCGACGCCCAGGCGGTCGGCGCTGAGCAGGTCTTCGGGCTTTTCCTCAGGTTTTTTCGCCTGATCCTCCTTGCGCTGGGTCTGGGCATCGACGGCGGCCTGCTCCTGCTCGCTGTTGCGGGTGATCGACCACAGGAACAGCGCTAGCGCCGCCAGCCCGGTAAAGGGCAGCATGGGCATGCCGGGAATCAGGCCGAAGGCCAGCATGCCGCCGCTCGCCACCAGCAGGGACTTGGGACGGAAGAAGAACTGCCGGCCCAGTTCGGTGCCGAGGGTGTCGCCCGACTTGGTCTTGGTCACCAACAGGCCGCTGCCCACGGTGATCAGCAGGCTGGGGATCTGCGCCACCAGGCCTTCGCCGATGGTCAGAATGGTGAACGTGTGGATCGATTCCTGCGCGCTCAGGCCCATCATGGTCATGCCGATGACGAAACCGGCGGTGATGTTGACGATGGTGATGATCAGACCGGCGATCGCGTCACCCTTGACGAACTTGCTGGCACCGTCCATGGCGCCGAAGAACTCTGCCTCAGAGGTCACCTTCTCGCGGCGTATGCGCGCGTCCTTTTCGCTGATCAGGCCGGCGTTCAGATCGGCATCGATGGCCATCTGCTTGCCGGGCATGGCATCCAGCACGAAGCGGGCCGCTACTTCGCTGATGCGGCCGGCACCCTTGGTCACCACCACCAGCTGGATGACCAGCAGGATGATGAAGATCACGATGCCGACGACGATGTTGCCGCCGACCACGAACTCGCCGAAAGATTCGATCACCGCGCCGCCGGAGCCGGTCAGCAGGATAAGGCGCGTACTGGCCACGTTCAACGACAGGCGGAACAGCGTGGTCACCAGCAGCAGGCTGGGGAAGGCGCTGAACTCCATCGGCTCTTTGGCATAGACGCAAACCAGCAGCACCAGCACCGCGATGCAGATGTTGATCGCCAGCAGGGCCGACAGCACGTAGTGGGGCAGCGGCAGGATCAACACTGCCAGGATGGCCATCACCCCCAGGGCGAACCACAGTTCGGTGCGCCGGCTCAGGCGTTCGACCGACGAAAGTGGCAAATTCATGGCAGGTGCTGGCACAAGCGCCCTTAGCGTCGCAGGGTGCGACAGGCGGATGTGGTTACACACCACAGACCGACCCCATCAGACCCGCTTCTGGAGGGATGGGGCAAAGCGAGTGCCAAATCCTGAGGACGCTGGCCAAAACGTGGTGGATGTGATGTAACGTATTGCTGAAACTGAACCAAGGACCGTAACTACGCCAGGATTTCACGCGCCGTCGACGGCGCCTGGCCCCAGCGCTTCTTAAAGGCGCGGCTGAAGTGGTACTGGCTGGCGAAACCACAGAGGGCGGCCACGTCCTTCACGGCGTGCCCGCCGCCGCGCAGCAGGTCGCGGGCGCGCATCAGGCGGACCTCGGTCAGGGCGGCAATGGGCGTGGTGCCCAGGTGGCGACGGCAGGCGGCGACCAGGCCGCTGCGCGACAGATCGCAGGCCGTGGCGAGACGGCTCAGATCGGCGCGCCGCCCAAGCAGCGCCTCACAGGCCCGGGCGAAGCGTGCCGGAAAGCCTTCGTCATCGAGCCGGGCGACAAAGGCCGGATCCAGGGCCGCCGCCGGCAGGGCCCGGACCAGGCGCCAGAACAATTCCTGCAACAGGGCGTCCTGCACCCGGCCTGCGACCCGGTCGCGGCGCCGGGCCTCGTCCTCAATGCGGTCGAGCAGTGCCAGCGTGTGCTCGTCGGCCTGGGCCTGGCGCATGTGCACCGGCCGATCAGCGGCGATCAGCGGCGGCCCCTCCAGACGGAAAGACAGTCCGACATAAGCGAGGGGCGGCTCCAACTGATCGGCATGGCGCTGCCCCGGCGAGATCACCAGCAGGCCGCCGGCCGGCACGATTACGGCATCGCCATCCAGGCGACAACGGTAGGTGCCGTGCCGGACGCCGATCAGTTCGTAGGTGGCGTGCAGATGTTCGGGATAGGCGTAGGCCGTGCGCACGCCCAACACGCCCATCCAGGCGAATGATGGCCGGACCTCAGGCCCCAGGCTGGCGCCCGCGGCGCGGGGCACCTGCCGCCAGGACACCGCATCGGCCCACGGCAGCAGCGGATCGTCACCAGGCTCGCCCATGTTTTTAGCATCGCGGGCCGACTGCCGTGATCCAGCAGGCAGACGCCAAGGTCAGACCATCGTCGCGCAGGCCAGCGCCGGGCAGAGGTCTGGATCGGTAGAGTCCGGGCATCCATCCACCTGTCGCACCAGGATATCGTTGACGTGGGCTGCGAGATTCCCGTCCGGCCAGCGATGCTCGCGCCAGCGATGGTCGGCTGGCTGCACTTCGCCCGGGTCTTCCGCACGGCGACGGGGTGTCGGCGCGGGACTGGCGGGGGTAGGCTTGATGAGCTATGTTAGTGCACCGGGATGCTGGCATGACGATCACCACAAATACTGAAGAGGCGAAGGAGCATCTGTCCGACTTGATCGATCGCGCCCTGCGCGGTGAAGAGGTGGTCATTGCCCGCGATGGGGTCCCCTGCGTGCGCTTGATAGTGGTTGCGCCAGCCGGAATCGCTCGACAGGGCGGAGAATTCGCCGGTCGTATTCATGGGGATATCATCGGCGGCATTGGTGATGATGGCGCCGGGACCTGGGGATGAGTG
>JBBQTJ010000173.1:0-7114 GCA_038213315.1 Planctomycetota bacterium | reverse complement strand
GGTCGCGGAGTCCGACGACCAGACCGCAACATCAATAGTTTCTGGGCTGTCGGATGTCGACTCCGCGACTCCGCGACCCCGCGACCCCGCGACGGCTGATTTCTCCCTCCTCTCCATCACCCTCCACACCGGACGTCAGCACCAGATCCGCATCCATGCGGCGCATCACGGCTGCCCGCTGGTCGGCGACTGGCTCTATGGCACACCCTGCGCCGAGCTGCCGGGACAGGCCCTCCATGCGGCCGAGCTGGGCTTCACCCATCCGCTGACTGGCGAAGCCATGCGCTTCACCGCGCCGCTGCCCGCGAAGTTCAGCGCCCTGTGGCAGCACCTCGCGGGCGGTGGGGACGTCACCGCCATCCCGCTCAACGACGCGCAGCAGCAGCGCCGCGAACAGGGCTGAACGCCCGCTTGCTGGGCCCGTCTGAACCCGACACGTTCCCTGATGGAATCATCCAGGCCCACACCAAGCCGACGGCGGTGAAGATCGCGATCAATTGCGCCCGGTCGTGCCACTCGTTGCGCTGTGACCGCTGTGCGGTCGAGGTCTTCCTGATCCCCACCTCACAAGGGCGCGACCGACCCGTATTCCGATCATGGCTTCAACACTTGCGCCTGTGTCGAGGATCGGTGGCATGTTGGCCATGACTTCCGCCAGCGCACCTCGAGATGTTGCCGCCGCGCAACTTGCCGCGTGGCGCGCGGGCGATGACCAGGCCTTCGCGGCCTTGGTGCAGGATCATCAAGCCTATGCCTGGAGCGTCGCCACCCGCATCCTGGGCGATGCCGATGGCGCGGCTGATGCCGTCCAAGAGGCCTTTCTGCGCGTGGTGCGTCATGCCGAGCGCTTCGATGGAAGGCGCGCCTTCCGCCCCTGGCTGGGCGAGATCGTCCGCAACCTGGCCATCGATCTGCTGCGCAAACGCCGACCCCACGCGGACGTGGATACCATCGCCGTGGTCGCCGCTCCGGCCGACGTCGGCCCCGATCCCGAGCTGCGCGGGCGGGTCGCCGCCATCCTCGCAGAGCTGCCCGAACAATACCGCATACCCCTGGCCATGCGCGAACTCGAAGGCCTGGGTGCGGATGAAGTGGCCCGGCAATTAGGCGTCGACTACGCGCTGTGCCGCTGGCGCATCCATGAAGGTCGCCGTCGTTTCCGCCTGGCCTGGACGGCCCGCTTCGGGCAGGACTTCTGATGGACCCCACCGTGCTCCGCGACTGCGCCTGGGACTTCGTCGCCGGCGATCTGGACGAGGCCGAGGCTGCCGCCTTCACCACACTCATGCTCAAGGACCCGGCCATTCAGGCCGAGGTCGCCCGCCTGCGCACGCGCCGCGCCAGCCTGGGTGCGCCCGCCGCCGTGCTGCCCGCGCCTGATCTCAGCCTCGCCATCACCCGCGCCGCCGCCTGGCAGCGCACCCCGACCCGTGGCAGCCGACGCTGGCTGGCTGCGGCCCTGGCCGCCGGGCTGGTCCTGGGCGTTCTGGGGATGCACACTGTCACGCGCCTGGTCCCGCCCGCGCCCAGCGCCACCGTGGCCTGGGTCGAGGATGGCTCGCCGGTGATGGAACCGCTCAATCAGTCGGTGCGCCCCGATGCCCTGCTGCGGGTGGCCAACAGCCGGCCGACGCGAGTTGACCATGCCTTGGCCGCCCCAGCCGTGGGTACGCCATGGATGGGGGTATGGTTCCGTCCGGTAGACCTGGACCTGCCCGGCGTCAGCGAACGCCGCGGCCATCTGGTGGTACGCGTCCTCGGCGGCACCCCCGCCGATCAGGCCGGAATCCGTCCCGGAGACATCATGCTGTATGCGGCCGGTTGCCCGCTGCACACCACGCTCTGCCTAACCGAGGCCCTGCGCGGCCACCAGCCCGGCGAGCGGGTCGAGGTGATCTACTGGCAGGCCGCCACCGCCACCACGGTCAGCCGAAAAGTTCCGCTGGGCGTGCGCTGGGACTGAACGCCAGTGGCAGCGCCGCAGTTGGGCATCACTCCCAGAGCGCAGCGAACAACATGCGATAGCGGCCGGTGCGCCAGAGCGCGGGGATGGCCTGCCAGCGGAGGCGGCGCGCTTGGCGAGGATCGTCCAGGGCTTTGGCCACGGCGGTCAGCAGTTCGGCGGCGGCGAGGTGATGCCCCTGGCGGACCAGGGCGCGGGCGACGTGGGCGGCGGCGCGGGGGAAGGGCGGCAGGCTGAGCACATCGCCGGGGGCGAAACCGTCGGCGCGGCCCCACACGACTGGCCAGGCGGCGGCCAAAGCCCGCATCATCGGCACCGCGGCGTCCGGATCGCCCAGGCGGCCACGCAGGGCGAAGAAGGCCTCGGGGCCACGGACTTCAAGTAACAGCAGCGACCACAGCAGCCCGCGTTCGCGGCCGGGGCGTGCGGGCAGGCGCGGATCCTCGATCTCGGCCAAAGCCTCATCGTGGTGGCCAGCCATGGCCAGACATTCGGCCAAGACGGTGGCGGTCTCGTCATCGCTGGCGTCAGTGTCGCGCCAACGACGGGCCTCGACGGCCGCCTCGTTGAGCTGCCGCAGGGACAACAGCGCGCGCGCGGTCAGCAGTCCGGCGGCGCGCTGCTGCGGATGCTCGACGAGCACGGCGCGAGCGCCCGCCAAAGCCTCGTCATTACGGCCCGCAGAGAGCAGCAAGCCAAGGTGCAGCGTACGATTGGCCACGCCGCAGAGCGGCAGGTGCGAGCCCAGCAGGTCCGCGCCGGCGGCGGCACCGTTGGCGCGCAGTTCGGCCATGGCGGCTTCGCGCAGCAGGCGCTGCAGCTCGCTGCTGCTGGAATCCAGTCGGGCCCAGAGCGGTTCGGCTGCGGCCAGGCCGTCGGTGCGCAGATCCCGGCGCAGCAGCCACGCGGCATGCTCGGCGCGGTGCAGGTCGGAGGCGGCCGCATGGTTCAGCAGGCGGTTCCAAGCCGCGCCGGCGGAGGTCTGGTCACCACGCCGTTCGTGCACTAAGGCGAGTTGGCGCAGCAGCAGCGGGTCGCTGCCTTCGCTGCGGGCGGCAAGGCGCGCATCCAAGGCTTCAAGCTCGGCCACGGCCTTGAGCAGATCACCCTGGCCCTCAGCCAGCACGGCGGCGACCAGCCGGCCGGTGGGATGCTCGGGATCGATGCTGCGCCCCCGTTCGAGGGCCGCAGCAGCATCGTCCTGCTCGCCCTGGCCTAGGGCCAACTCGGCCACCGCGATCCAGGCGCCGGCCCGGTCGCCTTGGCGATGCTCCGCCTGATCCACCAGCCGCAGTACGGCACGGCGGGCATCGAGCGGACGTCCACCGGCGACCAAGGTCTGCGCGACCTCACGCCAGGCCACCGGCGCACCGGGCGGAAACGCCATCAGATCCAGGCAACGTTGGGTGGCGGCGGGCAGATCACCGGCAGCCGCATCCAGTCGCGCCAGACGCACCGCGAGACGCGGATCGTGGCGGGCCGGGCCGGCCACACCGCGCTGGCACAGCGCGTGGGCCTCGGCCACCCGGCCCAGGCGTTCGGCAGCGGCGGCGGCGACCTCGAAAGCAGGCGCGAAGTCGGTGCCCGGGACGACCAACGCCTCGACCTGGCTCCAAGCACCGGCGGCGTCGCCCTGGGCGATGAGGATCTGCGCGAGCAGACAACGGTATTCACCCGCCGGATCGCGTCGCACCGCCTCGCGGGCGCTAAGCGCCGCCCCGGCCAGGTCCTCGGACTCGGCCAGCAGCTCGGCGCGGATGGCGTGCAACTGTGGCGGTTCGGCGGTCAGCTCCAAGGCGCGGTTCACATGGGCCAGGCCGTCGGCCTTGCGACCCAGGCGGCGCTCGGCCTCGGCCAGCAGCCCCATCAGCGGCGCGCTGTCACCGCAAGCCTTCAACCCGGCAGTGGCCACGGTGACGGCGGCCTCGCTGCGCCCTGCGGTCAGGTGCGTCTCGGTCAATTCCCGCCAGGCCCATAAATAATCGTTCTGCCGCTCAGTCGCCCGCTCCAGCCAGGGGATGCCCGCATCGCGGCGGTCCTGGCAACGTAGCAGGAAGGCCTTCAGCCCATCGTTCATAGCCACTTCGCCGTCGATGTCGCAGGCGTGCTGGTAGCACTCCTCGGCGCGCGGATGACGGCCGGCAATGGCGTGGATCTCGGCCAGCTCGCGCCAGGCCCAGACATACTGCGCATCCAGGTCCACGGCCTTTTCGAGGTGGGCCAGGGCCTCGGCGGTGCGGCCCTCGCCGCGCAGCAGATCGGCGTAATAGCCGTGGGTGATCGAATGGTAGGGTTCCTGCGCCCGCGCGTGGTCGAGGTGGGCATAGGCCTCGGGCAGGCGGCCCAGGTGGCGGCAGACATCGGCCAGCTCGTGCAGCACCCACACCGCCTGAGGACTGGCCTCGGCGGCCCGTTGATAACAGGCCAGGGCCTCGTCGAGGGTGCCGGCCCGGCGCGCCAGCGCGCCAAGATGGGCATGGGCCCAGGGGTTGGTCGGATCCTGTTCGATGGCTTCCCGGGCCAGGGCTAGGCTGCGCGCGGGATCGCTTTCGGTCAGCACCTGGGCCAGCTCGACCTTGGCCCACACCAACTTGGCGTCCTGCCGAAGGATCTCTTCGTACAGCAGCACGGCGCGGGCGCTTTGCCCCTGCTCATGCTCCAACTGTGCGAGGTGGCCGCGGGTCCACTGGTCGTCGCCGTTCTGCTCTAAGGCTTCCAGATAGCGCTTCCGCGCCGCATCCGCATCGCCCAGAGCGCGCTCGGTCTCGGCCAACTCGGACAAGGTCCAGTGACTGCCCTCTTCCAGGGCTAGGGCCTGCAACAGGCGATCGCGGGCTGCGGCCGGATCGCCGTTCTGCCGCAGGCACGCACCCAGGCGGGCCATCGCCCCGGCGCGCACCGCCGGCTCCTCCACGCCATCGGCCAGCAGGCGCTCCAGCTCAGACTGGGCCTCGTGATAACGGCCCTGGTTGAAGTACAGGTCGGCCAGCTGGTCCGCCTCCATCGCATCAGGCAGACCCACCGACAGCAGCTGACGGCAGGCCGCCGCCGCGCGCAGGTCCTCACGACGCACGAAGAACAGATGGCGGAAACGGTTCAGGGCCCGGCTTTCACGATGCTGCCGCGCCGCCTCGTCCAGGACCTGCCGCGCCTCGGTCACCTGCCCGGCGCATTCCAAGGCCGACGCATGACCCAGGGAAGCCCACAGGTCGGTCGGCGCATCGCGCCGCAGCCGCAGATATCGTTCAGCCGCATCGCGGAAGCGGTGCTGCCGCATCAGCTCTTCAGCCTCCGCCGCCAACTTCTCGCCTGGACCTTCGTCGTCGAATGCACTCATCGGGACCAGGATCATAGCCGGGGCAAGGACGTGTCCATGGGAGAGGGAAGGCGAGGGACAGCCGTCGCGGGGTCGCGGGGTCGCGGGGTCGCGGGGTCGCGGGGCGCCCGGCGCCCGGCGGTCAGACATTCCTTTGCGTACCCATCGCAGCACACTGACCATGCCGTCCCGCCCCGACTCCGCGCCCCCGCGACCCCGCGACCCCGCGACGGCTGTCCCCCCCATGCCCGACCGTCTCTGGCTTCTCGCTCTGGCCATCGCTGCGTTCGGCGCGGTGTTTGCCGGCCGATTATTCCAGCTGCAGGTAGTGCGCGGCGCGCAGTACGCCCAGGCGGTGGATCAGGCCCGCTTCACTGCCGAATCCCTGCCGCCCAAGCGCGGCCGCATCACCGACCGCAACGGCGTGCCCCTGGCCGAGACCAAGGCCACGTACAGCCTGGCGGTGGTCTTCAGCGAACTGGAATTGGTCGGCCGGGCCCGACGCGAGGTGCCACTGTGGCGTCTGGATGGCGAGGCGGTTGATGCCCTGGTGGCTGACCTGGGCGCGCGGCTACGCTGGCCCGGCGACAGCGGCAGCCTGCGCGCCACCGTGCTGCGCGAGTTGGAGGCCCATCCGGCCGTGGCCGAGCGCATCTTGATCCGCCCGGGCGGCGTGCCCGGCCTGGTGTGGTTTGAGAAGGGCGTCCTGGTGGTGCACGGCGACGACAGTGATGCCGATGGCGCCGAGCTGGCGGGCGCGGACCTGGTGGGCGAAGACCCCCGCACCGCGCTTGAACACGAGATCGCGCGCCGCTGGGGTGAGGAAGCGGTGGTCCTGGATGCGTCCGAATTGCAAACCGCGGCGGCGCAGCTGGACCGGGAATTCGGACTTGAACAGCAAGCTGCGCAAGACCGTGCCTGGGCAGTGCTCGATCCCTTCATTCCCGGCTTCACCGCCCGGCTGCCGGACGGTGCTGAGGCTTGGCGCGACCGTCCGCTGCGCGTGCTCACCGCCAGCCGCAGGGTCGTGGTCGCAGATGCCCTCGCCGGCCTGCTGGGCGAAGACGGGGCGCGGGTGCGCGATCGCCTCGACCGGGCCATCGCCGCCTGCCGCGTGGTGGAGAAACCGGGCAGCATCTATTTCTCGGCGGCCATGGATGGGGAGGCCGTCGCTGGGCGTCTGCCACCCGGCGCGCCGCTGGCCGACTTGCCCCTGCCCGACCTGCCCGGAGCCCGGACCCGGGTCACGCTCGTACAAGGCGACCCGCTGGATGGCGAAGGCCTGTATACCCAGTTCACCCGTCGCCTGGCCGACACCCTCGGCCTGCCCGCCGACGTTCTGCAAGCGGTGCTTGAAAAGCACGCCACGCGGCTGCGCGTGGCGGCCGCCGAGCGGGAATTCCGCCGCCATCAGCTGATCCTTGATCCCGACCGCCTGGACGCCCTCCGCAGCGGCTTGGTCGCCACTCTGGGCCAGTTGGGCCGGCCGCTCACCCGCCTGGACCTCGATCGCCTGCTCGCCGAGGCACGCCGAACCGCCGACCAGGAATGGGCTGGTCAGACCCGGCGCGACCAGATCCCCCTGGTGCGTGAGGTGCCCCATACCCTGGCCGTGCGCTTGGCCGCCGGCTCGGCCGAGCCGCCCCGCGACCTGCTGCGCAGCTATCCCGACGCGGCGCCGCCCCTGCCCGGCTTGGCGGTGCATCTGGACGTCGGCCGCACCTGGCCCTTCCCGGGCGCCGCCAGCCATCTGATCGGCAGCACCGCCGAAACGATGGACGAAGCCACCCGCCGCAATGTGCTGGCCGGCACCAGCGGACTGGAGGCCACCTATG
>JBBQTJ010000172.1:0-7297 GCA_038213315.1 Planctomycetota bacterium | reverse complement strand
AGGAATACGAGTGGGCAGAACCGACGAATTTGAGTCAGTCGCCGCCGCGTGATCGGATGAGCCTTCAGCGCAAGACGGCAAGGAAACGGTTCAAGGCCGTCTCGACCGAGGTCAGCGTGTAGGGGTCATCCGGGTTGGCCGCCCGGCCGTCACTTTCGAAGAAGGGTCGTTCGTCCATCACGCGGCCCCACTCCATGTCCGTCATGCGCACCAGTTCGGCCAGCATCTCTGCCGACGCGAGGAGCTGCCGGACGTGGCTGGCCACACCGGCCAAGGGCTCGTCAAGATGTTCAAGCAGCTCAGGGCTGTTGCTGACCTCGCGGATCAGGATCCCGGCCAGCACACCGACCGGATCCGGGAGGTGGGCGCGGACGGATTCGCTGGCCTGGGCTTGGGCCTGTTGCAGGCGGCTGATCGGCGAGGCGCCCTTCATCCCGCCTGGGCCGGCGAGGCGGCCCAGGGCTTCCGCCATGGAAAACGGACGATGCTCGCGCACCTCGCACTCCAAGTCGCGGTCGGCATCCGATAGTGGGGCAGGGCGTTCGTCGCCCATGGAGCGCTCCTCGTAGCGCTTGACCATATGCTTGTAGAACACCGGCACCAGGAACACCGCCAGCACGGTGGCGGCGACCATGCCGCCGAACACATCGATGCCGATACGCCCGGCGACCCCCTACAGTTCGTTGGAGATGCGCTTGTAGGCCTTCACCAGATCCATGTTGGTCAGCGCCACCGATTCGGAGAAGCTGGTCACGTCCGGCGCCACCCGCGGGATCAGGGCGATGTCTGCATCGGTGTGGATCGACGCCGTCGAAGGCACATGGAAGCCCTCGGGAAGTTTACAATTTTCCACCACCGCGTTGTGACGGATGACGCTGCGGGCGCCGATTTCACAGTTGAAGACCACCGCATTGAAGCCGATGAAGACATGGTCACCGATGATGCACGGCCCGTGCACGATGGCGCGGTGGGCGATCGAGGAGAACTCGCCGATCACCACCTTGCCGCCGGCCTTGGAGTGGATGACCACGCCATCCTGGATGTTCGATCCGGCGCCAATCACGATCGGCTCCATTTGGCCCTGCTCATCAATCTCATCCGCCCGGATCACCGCATAGGGGCCGACAAAGACATGGTCGCCGATCCGCACCTTGCCGCAGATGATAGCGGTGGGGTCGATGAAGGCGCTTTCGGACACGACCGGAAGGTCACCCATGGGATTGCGGCGGATCATGGGACGCCTTATCCATCCCTTGGCCGCAGATGCCAGCAGCATGGTAGCTTGACTGGGTCGGCAGCCGGAAGGCGGCAGGTCAGGACGTCATGCCTGGCAGTGCCACGTTCACGTCGACGGCGTCGATGCTGCGGCCGGGTCGAAAGGGTGACGCTTAGGCTCGCCAGGCCGGAATGACTGCTGGCGGACCTTGGTGGGCAGGGCATCAGGCGTGGCGCACGAGCCGCCCTGCCGCTGGACTTTGACGGTGGCGTCCCACCTGCGGATCACGACGACGGTGGATACTGTCGCAGCAGGCGGCGTTGACGCACGAAGTAACGGATCAGCATCGTGATGCCGATGGGTCGCGCGCCGGCGGCACGATTCTCGGCGCTGATGCGGAACAGCAGGCGCTGCTTGCGCAGGATCATGGTGAAGGCTCGCCACAGGCTGAAGTTGGGGTCCCAGGCCTCGATTGCTTCCGAGCCGGCGCCGTTGACTTCCATGATGGTGAATGTTCCCTGGGCGAGGTCGTCCTCGGTTTCATAGCGCACATCAAAGCGACCGAAGTGAAATCCGGCTATATCCTGCGCCATGGCGTCGATCGTGGCCGCCAAACGCGGGGTTAGTAAACGGGCACCATCCTCATACAGGCCACCCACCCGGGTCGAGCCGATCAGGGAGAGTCGAACCTCCTCCCCGACGGCAGGGATATAGGCGGGGTCGAAATCTGGCGCATGACTAGCGGAGCGGACCCGGCAGACCCGCGCATTGCCGTCAATCAGTTCGGCAAGTGTGCGGTGACCGTCGCCGATAACTTTTGGGAACGAGCGCAGGGCAATGCCAATCACCCGTCCGGTGGCCTCAAGCCGCGAGCGCGCATAAAAGATGCCGGCTTCTCCGCGGGCCGCGAGATAGGCCTGGACCACCACGGCCACATCCGCAGGAAAGCGGGCCAGATAGCTAGATAATTCTGCCAAACTCTTAACTTTTCGGACGCCATGCCCGCACATCCCCAGGTCAGGTTTCACCACCAGGGGAAACGACAGGTCGTGCGCATCGAGCATGGCCTGGAGCTCTGTGTCGGAAAGCTGCGTCGAATGCTCCAGCACGCACCAGGGAGCCGTCGCCGCGTGGCAACCAGCCCCCATGGCCCGGAAGTAGTCGGTCTTTCCTTCGCCCACCAAGCCACCGGCCGTGATGCCCGGATTGGCCACGGTCGGCAGGGTGAGACTGCGGTAGCGCAGGGCCCACCACAGCCAATGGAGGGCTAGGGGGACGCAGATCGCCCAGGTCGGCAGCCGCTCCAGGCTACTGAGTGGGGCGGATGCTGGACGGACGCCCGTCGCCGTCCTGCGGCACGACGTGCTGTCCAGAGCCTCCAACGGTGCGATGTCGGCGATCATGGCGCTGGCGACAGCCTACGAGCAGCCGCGCATCAACGCGATGACGGCGACGATCGGCAAGGGTATGCCAATGGCCCAGGCGACGAGGGTCCAGTTGGCGCGGCCAAGCCGGGTGATGATGGTTGGGGTGTGAATCATGCTGATTATCATAGCGTCAACCATGCCGACCATGGGCTGGCTCCTAGATTAACCTCACCCGCTGGCTGAGATGTGGAGGTACGCGTTCGTCAGGGAGGAGGATGCCATGGAAATTAAGGGGGTCTGCGGCCGAGATTTCCAGGGGTCCGTCCTCCGGATGCCCTCGGCGCAGCGCTTCGGCCGCCTCCGGCAGGGCGTACTGCTCCCCTGAAAAACCTGCGACGAAACGGCCGCCCGTCACCGTTCCTGACAATTCCAGGCGGCGCAGTGCCCGCAGCAGATCGCGCCAGGGGATGGGCTGACGTTCTCGCTCGATGGTTTGGCGGAAGACCACGCCGGTGCGGCGCAACAACCGCATGGCGACAAAGGCGATGCGGTCTTCATCGGTCAACGCGTTGCCAGAAACGGGCACGCCGGTGCGCCGTAAGCGGCTCCAGCGACCGCCTGGCGTGCGGGCGCCGCGGCGACGCGCGGACGGCAGCAGCAGCCAGCGCAGGGCACTGAAGCTGTCGCAGCTGATCAGGCCATGGGCGATAAGCTCGGCTTGGGCCATCTCCACATATTCGGGCAGTAACCCGGTGCCACGCACCAGGGCTTCCTGAAAGAGGGCGCCCTGGGCATCGAGCGCGCCCAGTACGGATTTCGCATAACCACTTAGGCCGGATTCGTCCACCGGCTCCGCCAGCGAGAGCCACAGGTCGAGATCGGCGTGGGGCACCAGACAGATCGGGACCTGCGACAAGGGTGTGCGGCCCGCCGTGGGCAGGCTCCACAGCCGGCCCCAAGTAAAGTGTCCGGCGAGGGTGAGGTGGTCGAGTTGATCGGGACGAAAGTTTTTCACCCGTCGGGGCAGGACCTGACCTGTCCAGGCGGGACCAGTCAGCGCAAAGCCGGCAAGCTGGGTCAGGGTGTCGGCCAAGCCTTTAGGACCCTCGCGCCAGGTCTCGGGATGGACGCCCTGCCAGCGGGAGAGGAAGCGCAGGAAGTCCGCAATCGACACCGGCTGCCAGGCGCGCCGGCGGCGGTCCAGCATACTGCGGTGGATGCGCGCCAGGGTGCGCCGGTTGCACCAGGCTTCCCGCCCCGCCAGCCGACAGCGCAGGGCGACACCCTCCGCTTCCAGGGCCAGCAGCGCGGCATCGTCGCTGTGCACCGGTCCCAGGGCTTCGAGCCGCCCCCGCATGACCACCACAGGATCACGACTGGCCTCGGTGGCAAACCACCGGCCGCCATCTTGCTGCACCCGCCCGGCCTGAGCCAGGGCGTCGAGCCACGGCCGCCAGGTCGCCGCCTCGCCATCCTCGACATAGCCCATCCACAGCAGGGCCTCATGCACGTCTTCAGCATTCTCGGCCTGTGGCCAGACGTGCGCCCGCACCTCGGCGACCACTTCGGGATCAAGGTCGGTGGCGGGTGGCGGCAGCCGGTCAGTTGGCGGGGCCACGGCCCGCGTCCGCCGCTCTTCAAAAG
Source organism: Planctomycetota bacterium (assembly GCA_038213315.1). Classification (GTDB taxonomy): domain Bacteria; phylum Planctomycetota; class UBA11346; order UBA11346; family UBA11346; genus JBBQTJ01. The sequence goes on along the minus strand of JBBQTJ010000172.1, from coordinate 3,070 downwards.
GCACATCGTCCAGGAAGGCATAGGGCTGGGCCGCCAGGATCGACGCGGCAAAGGGGCTGGGCTGGGCGGTTTCCACGGCGAGGGTGGCGATCCTCCCGGCGCGGATGTCTTCAAGCACGGTGATCAGACCGGCAGTGTCCATCAACTCATCCAGGCAATCGGCGATGGTCTGGGCCACCAGGGGATGATCGGGTACCTCCATCGGCCCACCGGGCATGTTTTCGGGACAGGCCAGCACGCCGGGAAAGGCCGCGGCCAGGGCGTCATTGGCGCGGATGCGGATAAGGAAGGCCGGCACCTTGGTGCCGCCGGAGAAACGCTCCACCAGGAGGGCGCGTTGGGCGTTCCAGCGCCAGCGCGTCTCGAATTGTCCGCCGGTGATGCAGGCTTGCACCAGCACCTGGCGCACGGTGGCGGGCGAGAGGTAGGTGAAGACCTCGGCGAGAGGGAAGCTGGTGGTGGGGGCCAACGAGATGAGGATCGCCTCTTCAGTTGCTGCGGCTTCCAGTTCGAAGCCAAAGCTACCGCAGAATCGTTTGCGCAGGGCCAGCCCCCAGGCGCGGTTGATGCGCGAGCCGAAGGGCGCATGGATGACCAGTTGCATACCGCCACTGTCGTCGAAGAAGCGCTCGGCAATGACCAGCTGTTGAGTGGGCACGGCTTTGAGGGCCGACCGGCCCGCCGTCAGGTAGGCATCAAGCTGGCTCGACGCGTCGTCGTCGAGTCCCGCGCGGATAGCCCAGGTCGGACCATCGCAAGCCTCACGCACCGCCCCGACCGCCGCCGACAGCTCGCGACTGCGCCCAGGCGCCTCGCCCAACCAGAAGGGAATGGTCGGCGGTGCCCCTGCGGCATTCACCACCCGCACCACCCCGCCCCGACCGTCGACGCGCAGGATGCGCCAACTGGTGTTGCCCAGCTGGAAAATGTCGCCAGGACTGGATTCCAGCGAGAAATCCTCGTCCAGACTGCCGATCAAGACGTCGCCGGGATCCTCACGAACCTGCAAGGAGGCAGTGTCGGGGATGGCACCGCTGGACGTCATCGCCACCAGCCGCGCGCGTTTGGCGGCGCGCAAGCGATGGTTGACCCCATCGCGATGCAGCAGCGCGCGCCGGCTCTCGGACATCATCATCACCACCGCTTCGAAATCGCGACGGGACAGGTCGCGATAAGGCCAGGCGCGGGTGATCATGGCATACAGTGCCTCCTCGTCCCAGGTCTCGGTCACGCATGCGCCGACGAGGTGCTGAGCGAGCAGGTCGAGGGGCTGACGCGGCTGAGGAATGCGGTCGAGCTCACCCGCCCGCACCGCCGTGATGAGGGCTGCCGACTCCACCAGTTCGTCGAGGGTGAGGGGGAAGATGCGTCCCTTGGGCGTGCGGGTGACCCCGTGGCCGGCCCGGCCGACCCGCTGTAAAAAGGTGGCGATGCTGTGCGGCGAAGCGATCTGCAGGACCAGATCCACGTCGCCGATATCAATGCCCAGCTCCAGCGAGGCAGTGGCCACCAGGGCACTCAGGCGCCCTTCTTTCAGGCGCTGCTCGGCGTCCAGGCGGCGCTCTTTAGAGAGGCTGCCATGATGGCAGGCGATGCGGTCAATGCCGATACGCTCGCTCAGGCGCAGGGTCAGGCGCTCGGCAAGCTTGCGGGTATTGACGAAAATCAGGGTGGTGCGATGGGCAGCGATCAATTCGACCATGCGCTCGTGCAGTTCGGCCCAGACCTCATGGGAGCAAAGCGCTTCCAGCGGCGACTTGGGAATCTCCACCCCCAGGTCGAGATGGCGGAGATGCCCGGCATCCACCACTGTGCAGGGACGGCCGACGCCGCACAGGAAACTGGCGATGTCCGCGAGTGGTTTCTGCGTGGCAGACAGGCCAATGCGCTGGATCGGCCCGGTCAGCAGCTCCAGGCGCTCCAGCGAAAGCGCCAGGTGGACGCCTCGGCGATTGCCGGCGAGCGCATGGATTTCGTCGACAATGATGGTGCGTACCGTGCTCAGCGCACCCCGACCGCCGGTGCTGGTGAGCATGATCGCCAGGGATTCCGGGGTGGTCACCAGGATATGCGGTGGCCGTCGCAGCATGCGCGCACGCTCGGTCGCGGTGCTATCGCCGCTCCGCACCGCCACTCGGATATGCGGCACGGTGAAATCCCGGGCCGCGATGCCGGCCAAGGGCAGGGCCAGATTCTTACCGATGTCATTGCCCAAGGCCTTGAGCGGAGAAACATAAAGGACCTGCGTCGTATCCGCCAGATCCGGCCCTTGTCGGACCAGACTGTCGATGGCGCAAAGGAAAGCCGCCAGGGTCTTCCCGGTGCCCGTCGGCGCGGCGATCAGGACATGCGCCCCCGAACGGATGGCCGGCCAACCGGCACGCTGGGCCGCGGTCGCTTCGCCAAGGACCTCCGCGAACCAGCCGCTGACCGTAGGATGGAAATGAGAGAGTGGAATGGGCCCACCCTAGCGCCTGCGGCGCTGCAACAAGGAGGCGGACTTGGACCCTGGAACATTGGTGACAGGTATTATGCATGGTCGTCTTGGGTAGGTCCCAGCAAAATGCAGTGATCGGCCCGACTCGTGTCCCGTCGTCAACGCCGGTACAGGTGGCGGCCACAGGGGGGACCGTTTTGAGAATAAGCTGACTGGAAACGCAGCCGAGGCCATATCCGACGGGCTGGCGATGACTTGGCACGATAACTGCAATGAACGGTTCACCTTCATGCCCACAGGCCAGAGCCACCTATGAAAAATATCATCATTGTAGTCTTCTTGCTGATCGCGATCAGCGTCCTCGTCTATTTCCTGTTTCCCGTGTCGCGGGCTGCGCCTGCGGTGCAAGCTGCACCCGGTAACGAAGCAGTGCGTGACGGCTCCGATGCCATCAAACAAGGTGTGCAGTCAGGCTATGACGCGACCAAGGAAGCGGTCAAAAGCGGATACGACGCGACCAAGGATGCGGTGAAGGATGGCTACGACGCCACTAAAGATGCCACCCATCAAGCGGTGGATGCAGTAAAAGACGCGACCAAATGAAACTTGCGCCTCTGCCCGACCTCGACGGCA
>JBBQTJ010000171.1:0-7298 GCA_038213315.1 Planctomycetota bacterium | reverse complement strand
GGACAGCCAGCACCATCCCCGCCCATGATCACCATCTGGGTCGCGACCGAGAAGGGCTTGGCCCGGCATGAGGGACCAGTGGAGTCAACCTTGCCGGCGAACACGGTGTGGTTGGACCTGCTGGAGGTCACCAAGGAAGAGAAACAGCAGGTCGAAACCCAGCTGAGCATCGAGATCCCGACCCGTGCAGAACAGCAGGAGATCGAACAGTCAAGCCGCCTCTACCGCGAGGACCACGCGCTTTTCTTGACCTCCAACCACCTGATCAAGACCGAGACCGATCACCCCGAGATCTCGCCGGTGACCTTCATCCTTAACCGCAGCTACCTGGTCACCCTGCGGTATAGCGAGCCATGGTCCTTCAAGACCTTCGCGGGGCGTGCGGCCAAAAGCGGAGCCACCACGGCCGAGATGGCATTTGTGCAACTGATGGAGCTGACCGTCGACCGACTCGCTGATCTCCTCGAGCTGGTGGCCGTCGAGCTCGAGAACGTCTCCCAGCGGATCTTCAAGCGGCAGAAGGGTGGCACCGTCGGCGGCACCGACGTCGATCTGCAGCGTGCCATCATCAAGATCGGTACGTGCGGCACGATCCTGGGCAAGGTACGTGAGAGCCTGGTGGACAAGAACCGGGTCCTGACGTTTGCCGAGCAGAACGGCCGGGACTGGCTGCGGGACGATGTCCGCCACGCCCTTCACGGGGCCCAGATGGACTGCCAGTCCCTCTCCGACCACGCGAATTTCACCGGCAGCAAAGTGTCCTTCCTGCTGGACGCGACCCTGGGCCTGATCAACACCCGGGTCAACCAGGAGATGAAGCGCTTCACCATGGTGATGATCGCGGTGACCTGGCCGGTCCTGGTCACCGCCTTCTTCGCCATGAATGTCCGCCTGCCCTTCCCCACCGATGTCTGGTGGCCCTTTTATCTCTGCGTTCTTCTGGCTTTCGGTCCCCTGGTGGGCGGCGCGACGTGGTTCTGGTGGAAGCGCCGGTGAACGCAGGCCGGGAGCGCCCGATTGCATGTGGTGGGTGGATCGCCGATCGCGCAGGCAGTCTGGCGGCACGGGATCAATCACATGTCGCGTAACGTGGTCGTTTGGGGCTGGGGCCGGCATGGCGGGGGGGCCGCCGCCGTGCGCTTCTGCCGGGCGCGGGGCGACGCGGTCGTCGTCCTTGACCGTGAGCCTCGCGTGGCGTTCAACGCCCCAACCGACCTGCCGTGGCTGCAGGGCGATGGCACCCATCCCGGCCTGCGCTCGGCCGATCTCATCATCGCCTCACCGGCGATCCCACCCCGGGCCATCCCTGCGGACTTGGCCGTGCCAGTGCTCCCGCCCGAGGCGCTGTTCTTCGCTGCCCACACCGCCCCCGTGGCGGCGGTGACCGGCACCAAGGGCAAAAGCACCACCGCCGCGATCCTGGGCGCGTTGCTGGGTTGGCCGGTGGGCGGCAATTCCTACGAACCGCTGCTGGACCTGCTGGCCAAGCATGGCCCCGATGTGCCGGTGGTGGCGGAATTATCCAGCTTCCAGCTCTGGCACCTGCGCCAGGTCCGTCCCCCGGTGGCGGTCGCGGTGGTGACCAGCCTGGCGGTGGACCACCTGGATTGGCATCCGCACCTGGCCCATTATCACGACAGCAAATTGGCCCTGACGGAATGGGCCGGGGCGGTGGCTGCCGCGCCCGAGCTGCATGCTCGGCTGGTCGGCCGGCCTCTACTGCCCCTGGTGACCTGCAGCGCAGGGATTTTTCGCGATGGGACCAGAGAGTTGGCCCGCCGCACCGATCTGGCGGTCTTGGGCGAGCACAATGCGCGCAATGCCTGCCTGGCCATCGCCGCGGCCCTGCACCTGGGCTGTCCGCGTGCTCAGGTGGCGCCGCGCTTGCGGACGGTGCGTGCCCTGCCCCATCGCTTGCAGGTGGTCCGTGACCGGGGTGGCCTGCGCGGCATCGATGATTCCATCGCCACCACGCCCGAAGCGGCCATGGCCGGGCTGCTGGCGGTCGATGGCCCCGTGGCGGTCATCCTGGGCGGCAGCGACAAAGGAGCTGATTTCACCGCCTTGGCGGCGGCCGTGCGCGAGCGTGGCGCGGTGCCGGTAGTGTTTGGCTCAACCGGTCCGCGCATCGCGGTGGCCCTGGTGATGGTCGGCGTGCAGCCGCGGCAGGCCGGGTCCCTGGCTGAGGCGGTGGCCCTGGCGATCACGGCGCTTGGCGGCCAGGGCACGGTGCTGCTGTCGCCGGCCTGTGCGTCCTTCGACATGTTCCGCGGCTTCGAAGATCGCGGCCTGCAATTCCAGACGCTGGTGCAGGGTTGGGGCCTTTCGGGCGCCACCCCGGGTCCATGATCGCGCCGATGGATCTTGACCTTTCTGCCGGACCCTGGGCACCTCGCCATCTCATCGGCTTCGATCTGCGCCGCCGCCCGCACCTGGACGCAGACGTCTTGGTGGTGGGCTCGGGTGTGGCCGGAGTCTGCGCGGCGCTGGCCGCAGCGGATGCGGGCCGCGAAGTGTTGCTGCTCACCAAGGGCGAACTGCGCGATGGCAATACCGCCTGGGCCCAGGGCGGCATCGCGGCGGTGCTTGAACCCGAAGAGCGCGAGCGCGGTGACACCGTCGAGAAGCATGTGCAGGACACCCGCACCGCGGGCGCCGGCCTGTGCGAAGAGGCGATCGTCCGCGGCATCCTGGAAGATGCGTCCGAGGGCATCGCCTTCCTGCGCCGGCATGGCTGCCGCTTCGATGGCGGTGATGACGGCCTGGCGGTGCTGACCCGCGAAGGCGGCCATAGCGCCCGGCGCATCCTGCATGCCCATGGCGATGCCTCGGGGGCCGAGATCGCCCGCGCCCTGACCGTGGCGGTGGCGGCCCACCCGGGTGTGACGGTGATCGAAAACGCCTACTGCATCGACCTGATCAGTGGCGACGACGGCCGCATCCAGGGCGTGGTCTACCAGCGCCGGGACGAGGTCATGGCGGCCTTGGCCGGCGCCACCGTGCTGGCCTCTGGTGGCTGCGGCTTCCTGTGGCGCGAGACCACCAATCCGCCGCTGGCCACCGGCGACGGCCTGGCCATGGCCTATCGCGCCGGGGCCACCGTCGCCGACCTGGAGTTCATGCAGTTCCACCCCACCACGCTGTATCTGGCGGGTGGGGCACGCCTGCTGATCACCGAGGCGATGCGGGGTGAAGGGGCCTACCTAAAAAACCAGGCGGGTGAGCGCTTCATGCCCGCTTACCATCCCGCGGCCGAGCTGGCGCCGCGCGATGTGGTCACCCGGGCCATCGTCGCCGAAATCCGCAAGAGCGGGTTTCCCCACGTCTGGCTGGATGCGACCCACCTGGGCGCCGATTTCCTGCGTGGCCGCTTCCCCACCATCCATCACGCCTGCGCCCAGTTCGGCATCGACATCGGCAGCGAATGGATCCCGGTGCATCCCAGCGCCCACTACCACTGCGGCGGCGTGGTCACCGACCGCGACGGCGCCAGCACCGTGCCCGGCTTGTGGGCGGCGGGCGAGGTGGCGTGCACCGGCCTGCACGGCGCCAATCGCCTGGCCTCCAATTCTCTGTTGGAGGGTTTGGTGATGGGGCTGCGTTCAGGGCGTGCTGCGGCAGCGGCAGGCGGATCGCCGGGCCGGGTGCGGACCGCCGCGCCTTTTGCCCATCCCGCCTCGCCCGGCTTGGATGTCGCCGACCTGGTCCGGACGGTGCGTGCGCTGATGTGGCGTCAGGTTGGCATCGAGCGCGACGCCCAGGGGCTGGCCACCGCCCGTCGCTCCCTGGCGTTCTGGTTGCGGCACCAATGCCGGGGGGTCTTTCTCGGCCGGGATGGCTGGGAATTGCAGAACCTGCTCATGCTTGGCAGTCTGGTCGCTCAGGCCGCCGAGCGGCGCACCGCTTCGGTCGGCACTCATACCCGCAGTGACACCCAGGGTGAGGTGCTCAATCGGCACATCGCCTTCCAGCGCCGGGAAGGCGATCTGGTGATCGGAGGAGTTCCATGAACGATGATCTGCGCTGGGAGGCCGTCGGCGCCTCCACCGACTGGCCCGAAACAGGTGGCAAGCTGGTCCAGCTTGGGGCGCGCCGGATCGGCGTGTACCGCTGGCAAGGCCGTTGGTATGCCTTGAAGGATGTCTGCCCGCACGCCGGCATCCCCCTGCACAAGGGCCCGATCCAGAACGGCGCCGTGATGTGCGTCGGCCACGGCTGGCTGTTTGACCTGGACACCGGCCAGGTCATCCGCGGCCCCCAGGGTTTCAAGGTGGCGACGTATCCAGTGCGGGAAGTCGAGGGGCGGGTGGAGGTGGGGGTGTGAGGGGAAATGCTCGAATGCTCGAATTCTCGAATGCTCGAATACTCGAATGCTCGAATACCTTAGGGATCTGTAGCTTATTGACCCCGTGCCCCCGCGACGGCTGTCCAAGTAGCCCCCGCGACCTGTCTGCACATTCGAGCATTCGAGCATTTGACCCTTTGACCCCCATGGCTGTCCTTCCGCCCCCACTCCGTCCCTATCCTTGTGCAATTGCGGCGACATCATGCCGCCCATGCTACGTGACGAAGCGACAATTCAGGTACGATCTGGCGACGGTGGACGGGGGGCGGCGACCTTCTATCGCGAGAAGTTCATCCCCGAAGGTGGGCCAGACGGCGGTGACGGCGGCGATGGTGGCGACATCATCATTGAGGCCACGACCCATCTGAACACCCTGGCCCTTTACTGGCGCAAGCGGAAGTGGCGCGCCAAGCCAGGCGAGCCTGGCATGGGCAAGCAGTGCTATGGCAAGGATGGTATCGATCTGGTGCTCAAGATGCCCTGCGGGACGATCCTCCGTAGGATTGAGGACAACGAGATCCTGGCCGACCTGACCACCGACGGTCAGCGCATCATCATTGCCGCCGGTGGCAAAGGTGGCAAAGGCAACGCCCGCTTCAAATCCAGTGTCAACCAAGTGCCCAAGCAGTTCGGCCCCGGTACCCCCGGCGTTGAACTGAACCTGCGCCTCGACCTGAAGCTGATCGCCGACGTGGGCATCATCGGCTTCCCCAATGCGGGAAAAAGCACCTTGCTGTCGCGCCTATCCGCTGCGCGCCCCAAGATCGCGCCGTATCCCTTCACCACCCTCGAACCGCAGCTGGGCGTGATCGAACGCCCTGACCGCACCCTGGTGCTGGCCGACATCCCGGGAATCATCGAAGGCGCCGCTGACGGCAAGGGTCTTGGCCACCAGTTCCTGCGTCATGTCGAGCGCTGTCCGATCCTGCTGCACCTGGTCGATGGCAGCGAGGGCGACGCCGCCGAGCTGGCCGAACGCGTCTTCGTCCTGGATCGCGAACTGGCCCGCTTCTCACCCGAGCTGGCCGCCAAACGGCAGATCATCGGCCTGACCAAGCTCGACGTCCGTCCCGATCTGGTCGAGCTCGTACCCGACGTTGCCGCCCTGACCAAGCGTGAAACCCTGGTCTTCTCAGGCGTCAGCGGCGAAGGCCTGCGCGCGGTCGAGGACCGCTTGCTGCATATTGTGGGTGACGGCGGTTGAGCCGGGGTTCCTTGGCATCGCACGAGCACGGCGATGATCCCCGGTCTAATCATTGTTGGCATGTCGATCTTGGCTGCCTGCCTCTACGGCATCAGCCATGACCTGGTCACGGCGCACCTGTGCGTCGAGTATTTCACGATCGGACATCCGCCAGTTTTCCATACCGTGTCCCCAGTCCTGCTTGCACTAGGCTGGGGAGTCATCGCGACGTGGTGGGTCGGCCTGCTGCTCGGCGTTCCACTTGCGCTCTGTTCGCGGTTGGGCAAAGCTCCGCGCCGTACCGCCAGTGATCTCCTACGTCCAATCGCCTATCTGTTGGCTGCGATGGCGGCCACCTCCGTGATCGCCGGAATCGTCGGGCATGTGCTCGCTGCTCACGGTGCCATCTACCTCTTGCCGCACCTCGCACAGCGCGTCCCGGCGGATCGGCATATCTGGTTCCTGACCAACCTCTGGGCGCATGTCGCCGCCTACATCAGCGGTTCACTCGGCGGCATCGTCCTGTGCGTGAAAACCGTCAAGGGGCGGCAGCGCGCGATAACACCAGGGGGCCAGACAGCACATTGACAGCTTGTGATGCCTCCAGTATTGCTTGGCTCGTCGTCCTTGCGTCCATCCAACGATTCCTGCCGTCTCCTCGGTGAGGGGTTCCTTCACAGGCGCTGTGATGAAGCCATATGTGATCAAGGTAGAGATCTGTCGACCTCCGGACCGCGACGATTATCCTTTTAGCATAGCCTCGATAAGAAATACCGCTGAATTCAACTTGCATGAGCAGGTAACATTTCTGATCGGCGACAATGGCTCTGGAAAGTCAACATTGCTCGAAGCAATCGCCCTCAGGCTTGGGCTGAACCAAGAGGGCGGAAATCGGAACACCAAATTTAAAACGATCGATGACGTCTCTCAATTGGCGACCTGGCTGCGAAAAGTCAAATCAACCAGGAGATACGAGGACGCATTCTTTTTCCGTGCCGAGACCATGTATAATCTATATTCTGCGGCCATTAAGGATAACGAAGAAAATCCCGGACTTGGCTGGATTATTCATGGATGGAAAGAACTTCACAACAGATCACATGGCGAAGGTCACATTGATGTTATTGCGAGGAAGATGAGCAATGGCCTGTACATTTTCGACGAACCCGAGAGTGCATTGAGCGTCGAAAAGCAGTTGGAGTTCCTCGTCACGTTGCACGATCTGATCGGGAACGGATCTCAGGTCATCATAGCGACGCACTCCCCAATAATTCTTTCGTATCCACATTCGATCATCTACGATTTGACCGCAGAGGGTGTCATGCCCATACATTACGAAGCCGCTAAGCCATTCAGGATGATGAAATCATTCATCAATAATCACAGTCGATACATTTCAGAATTGCTTAAATGATAGGTAGTGGGCTGTGGCGTCGGATTACGGAAGGTTCCTGACCATCGCGACCGTCGTCCCACCAAGCGAAACGAGCCACGGGGCCAGGTGCCCCATTGACAGCACATCGACCTGGCGGCGCATGGAATGGACGTACAGGCTGTGGCGCACTGCGCCTGGCCCAGGGCCATCTGTGTGAGCATGAGGGCCAGGGCTGGCCGCCAATTGCATGCCAGGCTTGACGGATATCCGGACTGGATTTCCTTGCTGTCATGGCTACCGAAACTGTCGTCTTTCAGGTTGGCAACAGCCTCGCCGTCCGTCTGATCGGTGACTGCAAGCTGCCGCGGGGCATGCGCATCCGCGAGCGCCGCGAG
>JBBQTJ010000170.1:0-7312 GCA_038213315.1 Planctomycetota bacterium | reverse complement strand
TCCCAAGCCTCCATGCACATGTGGACGTTGGCGGCGCAGATGTAGCCAGCGGCATCCCGCTGTGACCACTCACAACACCACGCCGCCGCCTGGGCATAGGACGTGGGAGCGACCTGCATGCCCAGGATGGACAGCCGCTCGAAAGTGGACGACAGGGCGGCACGGCTCATGGGGCGGCCCAGCATGCGGGTTGGGACGGCGGCGCCAGACGATGGGCAGACGCACGTAACCCGGCCTCATCCACACTGAGCCCCAACCGGCGATTGGGTGGATGTCGTCAATCGCACACACCACCAACTGCTTTCATCAGAGAAGGACCCGCATCGCATGTCCAGCATTCTATCAGGCGAATCCGACGGCATCGTCCCGAAAGGGATGCAGCCAAACAACCTAGCACCTAACTGTAACGCCCTCAGCAAGAAGGCTGACCGGGTTATAATGCCTATTTGCGAAACCCAGTCTACCCATGTCAATGCTTCTCCGGGGCGTCCATCACTGATACCGACCCTTCCTTGTCGGGCACTTGGTTGGGGCCGGAAGGCGTGGGTGCAGCGAGGGCCAAGCCGGCGCCAATGAGGCACCAGAACCAAATGCCGCCAACCGGACCTTCCAGGAAGATGTCCACACTGGCGTTGATCAGGAACCCGAGCATCCCCAGCATAGCGACTATCAGCAATGCTGACCGCTGATATTCACCCTCGGCCCGCGCCCGGCCTATCCGACTCGCAACGCGGTGAAACCAGGCAAGGAGCAGGCCAAGCCACAAGAAAATGCCGATAAAGCCCATCCGCGCATAGATCGTCATCCAGACGTTATGGGGGCTGCGGGCGTCGATCGGGGTATAGATGACCCCAAAGTCACGGGCGATGTGCGGGCCGAATCCGATACCGGTCCATTCCCGCCCCTGCTCGGGCAAACGCTCGACGATGGCATCCCACCACTGCAGTCGCCAGCGTACATTGTCATGCTGATTGCCTGTGGCCTCACCGCCGACAAGCGAAGAAAGATTCTCAGTGATCTGCTGGAAGGAAATCTCGCGATGGTTGAAATCGCTGAGTTCAATGCGCATGCCGGTCAGCGCCAGCAAAGCGATCAGTGCGATGGAGGTGCTAGCGATGAGGAACGGCCAACGCCGGTTCGCATGCCGAGGTATCACGGCTGTGAACCCGACCACGAGGAGGACCACCACCCCACCCCGATTAAATGGGGCCACGCAGACTGCTGCCAGGGCCAATGGGAAAGCCCAACGCAGGCTCCACGGCATCACGCCATTGACCGCCGCCGCGTAGACCAGGGCCAGATGTACCATGACATCTCCCGGCTTGTGGTAGAGCAGATGGTATTCTGATCCCGGCCAACTTGGGACCTGTCCGTCAAAAGCTTTTCCAGAAAGATAAACCAGGGGCGCTCCCACCAGCACGCAAGGAGCATACATCCGCAGGAAGCCGGTCACTGCGCGGACCGGATTGGCGGTGCGTCCGAGCGCTGTTGCCACCATAAGGGCGAAAATCCCATATCCCCACAGGGCCGCGTCTCGCAGGGCAGTGAGTCCATACACAGGGATGTTGGGGACGGTCAAAGCCGCGCCCCAACAGATGAAGAGCAGGAGAAAAGCATTGGTCGGTTCCGTAATCAGCCGTCGGTCCACTCCTTGTGCCGCGACTAATAACAGGCCCAACCCCAGGACCATTTCACCCACGTACAAAGGGCCGACGCCAATATAAGCACTGCCTTTGCCGAACACGGCATACAGCAGCAGCAAGACAGCCAGGGACCGTAACCACCAATGCGACAACATCGCTCCCCTGCCGATCACATCGCTCAGCCTTGCCGGAGCCACCGACACGACCTCAGTCATAGCGACACCGCAATATTTTGTAGCCAAGAACCGCAGCCACCCTGCCGCGCATCGACGCCTGACCTTGACGCTGTCGATACAAACAGCCAGCGCACCCGTGATTCAATGCGTAAGTGGAATCCATGAAATAAAATAAACGATATCATCGGATCCATCTCCGATGCAACGAACTGCACGAGCTCATAGCATCGACCTGATGGCAGCCATCCACCGTCCGTCATGGATCAGCCTCATGAAATCAAATGCCCGCCATGAGCGCGGCAGTCCGTGCTGACGTTGCCAATATGAGCGCGCCCAGGCGTAATGGGCATTTCGCACCGATGCCTCAGTGCACACGGAGATACTAGTTGGATTGTCGCGGAAGAACGCCAATGGCTCTGGGACAAAAGCGCATCTGCCATCACTGTCGTGAATCGCGCCCATGATCATGAGCTGATCGCAGCCGATTGCCCGACGATTGCAGTCCAGGCCGCTCACGATGGGGATCGATATCGTAAAATGCTTGCGCACTGATGCCGTAGGCAACAGGCAAGCAGCCGGACTCACCGGCAGGTCGAAGCCACGACTTGCCAGCGACAGCAGTTCGTCTCGTTTCCGGACTAGGGATGGGTGACTATATTTCGTATACCACCAGCCTGCCTCCGGATCAGTGATGGTGGCGGCAGACATTCCCATCTTGGCGTCCATCGTCGACATGGCGGCAAGAACACGGGTGTAGAATCCGGCTGCGATCCAGTCGTCGCTCCAGAGCCAGTGGATCAGGTCCCCGGTGGCCTGATCCAGACATACTTTCCAATTAGGCAATGGGCCCAGGTTGGTGCCTGCTTGCAGAAGGATGATGCGTGGGTCACGGGTGGCCAGTTCCGCCACCACCCCGGCAGTTCCGTCGGTACTGGCATTGTCAGAGACGATAATTTCCAGGTTTTCATGACCACCAGCCTGCGCCGAAGCGATGCACTGGCCGATGGTGTCGGCGCGATTGTAGGCCGGGATGAGGACCGAGATCAATGGCTCAGACATGGGTGCGACGATTCCATAGAAAGAGAAGACCAGGAACAGAGGTGAATACTGCGGCAATGGTGCTGGCCCAACCGACCGCTGACACGCCATGACTGGCTACGCCCCAGGTTACCAAGATCACATTGAGGGTCGCCTGGGCACAGGCAAGCAATGCGGCGCCGCGCACATATCCGGCCGCGTTGAGACACTGCGCATGTAAGGCGCTGATGAGACTACAGGCGGTAAAAGCCGCCACGCCTCCAAGGAGCACTGCATTGGGAGCCGGCGTCGACGTTCCGAGCAGCAACCCGGTAAGCGCCCCGCCCACTAGGTACAAAAGCCCAGTACCTGCCACCAGCAATGCCGTAAGGATTAAGCCGCGTCGGTAGGCCAGCCGCACCCACTGGACATCACCTTGGGCCGTGGCCTGGGCCATCGCCGGCCATAGTGCCGCCAGTACGACCGCCTGAGCCATCATGGGAAACGTCATGATCTTGAGCACGGCATCCAGTACGGCGGCATCACGGGGCCCAAGCATCTTCCCCACTACGATGACATTGGTCTGGAAGACCGCCACTGCGGCCATCTGGCTCAACAGGAGCGCCAGGCTGCTGCCAAGCAGTCCGCGCAGAGGACGCAGACCATGGTCCAGGCGTGGCATCGCCCATGCCGCACCGGACCGCCGCAGGAGCAACCCGCCAATTACCAAAGGGACCAGCAAGGGCAGAAGAACAGCGACCGCCAGCCCCGACGTCCACGGAAGACCAACTGCCTGTGCTGCAGGAAGGGCGGCCAAGGCGATCAATGCCACCCCGCCCTGCCATGCCGCCAAGGTCCCATGTCCCTGAATTCCGACCACCAGACGCAGGGGCACCTGTGCCACCAGGGAGATCGCCAGTCCAACCAGGGCAATCATGACGGAACGAGCTGCAGGATCGGCAAGGGCCGGAGAGAGAGTCGATGCGTAAAGTAGTCGCAGCGCAGCCGGTTCCAGGGTGATGGCCAGAACGCCCATCCCGATGATAAGCACCGCAAGCACCAACAAGACGACCAGCACCGCCCCTGCCGCTCGACCTGCCGCCAGGCGTGCACTATCGCTGGTGGCGTGACTGACCAAATTTTGCAAAGCGAAGCCGAAGCCGAGATCGAGAAGGCCGACCCACATGAGCAGCTGGGCACACGGCGCCCACAGGCCATAGGCATCCACGCCGCCGATCTCAACCAACAATCTGGCGGTCAGCAAAGCTGCGGCATAGGTGCCTCCTTTGCCCAGGCCGATGAGGATGATGTTGCGGAGCAGTCGGGCGGTGCGCCGGCGACCGCTCAACCGCAGATCGTCTGCACCCATGCAACCATCCTGCCAACCCCGTCTGGGGCAGAGACCTTGGGCATCCAACCGATCATCCGCGTCGCCTTGGCGACATCGGCAATGAAAACTCGCTGATCGCTGGTCCGAGGTGGCAACCGCGTGTAACGCAGCCTGGTGCCAACCAAGCCCTCCAGCAGACTGAAGAGTTCGAGCAGGGACAGGCTGTTGGCGATGCCTCCGCCGATATTGAAAGCATGCCCATTGATGGTCGTGATACGCGCCGCCGCCGCGTAGTAGAGGGCAATCATATCATCGGCATGGAGGACATCCCGCACCTGCTTGCCATCACCACTGATGGTGAAGGGAGAAGTTTCGGAGGATCCAGCTTGCTGCACGGCCTGCTGGCAGAACCAGCCGATCCAGCCCTGGTCCGCCGTGGCGAATTGACGTCCGCCATACATCGAACTGTGGCGGAATACCGCTGTACGCAGACCATACATGCGCGACCAATCGAGCAGATATTGATCGGCACAGCCCTTGGAGCAACCGTAGGGCGATTGGAAGTCGAGGCCGATATCCTCACCGAATCCCTGGGGCAGGTCCGTGCAGGTCCAGCGGGTGGCATCTTCGCGGTAGCCAAAACGCTCCAAGTCGCCGTAGACCTTGTTGGTCGACGAATACAGGATGCCTGCCGCCGGGGCATGGTCGCGCACTGCCATCAGCAGATTCAGAGTGCCAAGGGCATTGGTCTCGAAATCGAGACGGGGATCCGCCAGCGAGGTGGTCATCGCCACCTGCCCAGCGAGATGGAAGACCATCTCGGGTTTGATCTCGGCGACGGCACGGCTCACGTCATTGGCATTGCGGATGTCGGCATGCAGATGACGAAAGCCACCGAGGCTGCGCAGCCAAGCCAGGTTCTGACCTGCGCCCAGTCGCGACAGATTGTCCAGTACTGTCACGTCATGGCCCTGGGCGATGCCATGGGCGGCCAGGTTGGATCCCAGAAAGCCGCAACCACCGGTGACGATGAGTTTCATACTCTTCCTTTCAATGCCGCAAGGCAACGTGCGATGCCCTCTTCCAAGGAAACCTTGGGCTGCCAACCCAACCTGCGAAGCTGAGTAGTGTCGGCGAGCAAGCGGCCGGGTTCACCGGGGCGATTGGGAATCGCCCCAAAGTCGAGGCACGAGGCTCGCCCGGTCTGGGCATGGACACGCTCCACGAAATCTCGCACCCGGACGGCTTCACCACTGCCGATCTCGATGCGACCAGCGACTCCTGCGTCGGCGAGGATGGCACTGATGGCCGCCACGACATCGTCGATGTAGATGAAATCGCGCTCCTGTGAACCTTCTGTCAACGGCACCGCCTGGCCCGCAAGACATCTCGCCATGACATTCGCAGTGAACTTCGCAACGTCGTCGCCGGGTCCGTAGAAGTGCTGGAGGTCGAAGACCACGGTGCGCACCGTTGGGAATCGCACGATCCACGCCTCTGCCTGATGCTTTGCCAGGGCGTAGGCGGATAGATGAGGCGGCAAGGTCGTACCTGCCAGGTAGGCACGTTCCACTTGGGCATTGGCCGCCGCCGCCAGCAACCGGACCGGCAGCATCAGGTTGGCATCCAGCACCTGAGCCACGGATTCCCCGGCGCGTCCGTAGCATGTCGCCAGATGCATGACTGCCGTGGCACCACGAACCGCTGTCGCCAGGCCGGCATCGTCATGGTCGCACCAACGCACCGGGACATCCGCCAGCAGGTCACGTCGGCTCGTCGGCCTGCCGATCGCGTTGATCGACCAACCTTGAGCGTGCAACGCCTGGACGACATGCCGCCCAAGAAAACCAGTGACGCCTGTGATGGCAATGACCTTTGTACCGGGTGATGCCATGCTCATGGCAGTGTGCCGATCACCGCCCCAGCGCCGTCCGCACCGTGCCGACCATGTGGTCGAGCATCGCTGCGGTCAGTCCGGGATACACGCCGATAAACAGTGCGTCGTTCATGATGCGGTCGGCGCCATTCAAGTCGCCGACCACGCGGAAGCCCTCGCCCAGGGTGTCGGCTTTGAGCTGCACGAAGGCGGGCTGACGCACCAGGTTGCCGCCGAAGAGCATGCGGTTGCCGATTTTCGCGGCGTCGAGGGCACGGGCCAACTGGGTGCGGGTGATGGGCGCGCCGGGTTTGACCAGCAGCATGAAACCGAACCAGCTGGGCTGGACCTGGGGTTTGCCGGCGGCCCAGGTGAAGCCGTCGGGGGTCCAGCCAGTGGCGTGAGTGGGCAGGATGAAATCCAACACGTCGGCGCAGTCGGCCAAGCCGCGGCGCAGGTGGTTCCAGTGGTCGATGCGCGCCTGGGTGAAGCGTGGCAGCTTGCGGAGCTGGGCGCGGCCGATGGCAGCCTGGGGATCGAGGGGCTTGAGGTTGTAGCCGAGGTGGCTGTAGATGTATTTGTGATCGTAGCCGGCGGGCAGCTCGCCGAGTTGCCACTCGAAGCGCTTTTTGCAGGTATTGTCGATACCAGAGGCGCACCAGCAGTCCCGGCCCCAGTCGCGGAAGCTCTCCACCAGCGTCTTGAGCAGGGGCTCGCGCACGATGTTGACTGCCCCACCCTCGCCGAGGGTGAGGTGGTGGGGCGGATAGAATGATTGGGTCGAGAGGTCGCCGAAGGTGCCAGTGGGCTTGCCGTCGTAGGTGCTGCCCAGGCTGTCGCAGTTGTCCTCGATCAGCCACAGGCCCTTCTCGCGACAGAAGCGCGTGACCTCGCCCAGGTCGAAGGGATTGCCCAGGGTGTGGGCCATCATCACCGCCTTGGTGCGGCCCTTGACGTAAGCGGCCTCTAGGCGATCGACGCGGATATTGCCTGTGACCGGGTCGTTGTCGACGAAGACCGGTACGGCGCCGCACTGGATGATCGGCGCGACGGTGGTGGGGAATCCAGCGGCGACGGTGATGACCTCGTCGCCGGGACGGATGCGACGCTCCTTGAGCTTGGCGCTGGTGAGGGCGGCGAAGGCAACGAGGTTGGCCGAACTACCGGAGTTCACCAGCAGGCTGCGCCGCACCCCCAGCAGCGCGCCAAGCTCTTGCTCGAAGGCCTCGCCTTCAGGGCCAAGGGTCAGCCAGAAGTCGAGCATGCTGCC
>JBBQTJ010000169.1:0-7333 GCA_038213315.1 Planctomycetota bacterium | reverse complement strand
AGCGCCAGCAGGATGAAGATCAGCGCCAAGCGGCTCATGGCGTGCATCTACGGCTTGGCCGGCTGATGAGCAAGCGGCATCAGCGTAGCGCAATACCACCGGCATAAGGCATTCGAGGGCGCCACCAGATGGGTGACAGCGACGGTGCGTTTCACGTCCGTGCGGGTGATCTTCACCTTGTGAGTCGGGTCCAGCAGGCGCGGATCGCGGGCCGCCAGATCCAGGGTGCGCACGGCGAAGAAGAGCGGAGTCAGGCAGAACAGGCGGATGCGATACGCGTGTCGCGGCAGCGTCAGGGAATAGGTCAGGGCCTCGTCCAGATGGCCGCGGGCCTTGGTGACCAGGGCGGCCATCACTGCGGCATTGGCCGTGGCCTGGGCCGGATCGTTCATCGCCTCAGGCGTGGTGCCGTGAGCGGCGCACAGGGCGCGCGGCACGAAGCTCCAGCCGCGCGCGCGGTCGTCGGCCACGTCCTTGATGATGTTGGTGAGCTGCAAGCCCAGACCGAAACCGGTGGCGCTGGCGGACAGGCGCTGCCGTTGGGCCGGGGACAGCCGCAGCTGGCGCGCAAACAGGGCGGTCAGCAGGTGGCCGACGGTGCCGGCGACGAACCAGCAGTAGCGATCCAGATCGTCGACGGTCTGCAGGGCGGTGAGGCGTTGCGGGTCGCGCACGTACTGCTGGGCGAAACCGGCCATGCCGTCGCACATCTCGGCCACCCACGGGCGGATGTCGGCGCGGGCCGCGGCCTCCAGGCGATGGAAGCAGCCCAAGGCCGCGGCGTGGTCGCGCACCAGGGCCTCGTCGTCGATGCGCGGGACGGCGAAGGCGGCCGCGACCACGGGGTCGGCGGGCGCAGCTTCGTTCAGGGAGGCCTTGAAGCGGGCGAGCAGATCGACCTTGGTCGGCACCGGCAGGTCGGCGGTGTCCTCGATGGTGTCGGCAATGCGGCACAGCAGATAGGCCACGCCGACCTCGTGCCGCAGCTGGGCCGGCAGCAGCTTGATGGTCAGGGCGAAGGTGCGCGAGACCTTGGGCAATTCCGCAGCGCACCAGCTGGCATCGCCAGCGGTATCGCTGCTGTCCGGCCCCGCGGGCAGAAGCGGTGCTGCGGGCACGCTGATCGTCATGGCAGCCCCACGGTGGTGCCGCTGGTGCGTCGGTCGGCGAAGGGATCGTCTCCGCCCATGGAATAGCCCAGTCCGAAGCGATGGTCGCTGATGGCACCGCTATTGTCGCGATACACCGCGAAGTTCACATAGAAGCCACCGTCGATCATGGCGCGGCGCAACTGCACGAAATACTGGTCGATGTCCGCGCCACCGGGGATCAGGGTGATATTCGCATCGATGCGGTAACGGTCGGCCAGCAGCACCGTGCCGGGCTGGTTCTGCCACTGGGCGGCACGGCTGCTGGTGGCCGGGACCAGGGTGCCGGAATAGCGCAGGCCGGCGTGCGGATTGGCCATCCAGGTCGCGGCGGTGTCGAAGGCGGTCCAGCGCACCAAGCGAGCATCCCAGGTGCCGTTGGCGTCGATGGCGGTGCCGGACCATAGGTCGCCGTGCAGGTTGCCCAGGACCTGGGCCAGGGCGCTGGTGCCGGTCCGCACCGTGCCGTCGGTGTCGACGGCCTCCCGGTCCTTCTGGCGCATCGCCCAGCGGCTCAGCAGCCCGCCGCTGAAGGCCACCGAGCCCTGGCGCGCCAGGCTGGTGGTGAACCCAACGGTCCAGAAATGCTCGTTCTCGGTGATCGAGTCGCGCGTGTCGCCGAAGCCGTAGGCCGGCAGCGTGTCGCCCTCACCGTTCCAACGCACATCCCAGCCCGCCCGCGGGGTCAGCACGCTGGTCCAGCGGCCCCAGTCGGAACGCAGCCGCAGACTGACGCCGCCATCGCTGAGCGGGACCATCCGTGCTGTGGTGCCTATAAGGTCGGTGCCGGCGATCTCGCCGTCGGTATAGCCCAGGCCGATGCCGCCGCCAAAGGCATCCAGGCCCACCGGGCCGATCCACTCGCCGAAGGACATGCCGCCGTCCCAGTAGGTGCGGAGAGCTTGAGTCTCGTCCAGCTCGCGGTGCATGTCCTCGACATAGCCTTCACCGCTCAGGTGCAGCGGACCGAAGAGCTGGGTGGCGGGCAGCAGGGCATGCAGGCCCAGCCAGCGCTCGGTCGCGTGGGAATCAGGATTGGTGCGGTGCTGGGTGTCGACCACCATCGTGCCCAGCGGCAGGCTGTAGGCGGCGGCGGCGCCGGTGCGGATGAACCAGCGTTGGTCCACGTCCCAGGGCAGGTAGTCCGAGCGGAAGCGGTTGTCGGGTTCGCCGGGCGGACCGCCCGACATCGTCGGGTCGCCGTCAGGGGTGCTGCCGAACCGCAGGGCCACCGCGCCCCGGCCGAGGTCAGCCTGGTGCTCGATGTCGACCACGCCTGCCTGGCGGTTGGCGACGACATAGTTGGGCGACGATGGCACCCCGATCACCGTCTCGTCCGGTATGCCGAACCAGGTGGCCTGGCCGGTGCCCCAGCGCGGATGCTGCCAGAAGCCCTGCAGCCCGCCGCCCCAGCCGCTTCTGCTGTTGTCTTCCACCCGGGCTTCAAGGCGGGTACGCCAATCGCTGATGGTCGGCAGATTGCTGCCGATCCAGTAGCGGATGTAGGGGCCCTGGCGACGGCTCTGGCCGCCGGCTACTTTGGTCCAGGGGTAAAGATTGGTGTAGTCGCGATAGGCCCACGGCAGCCAGAACACCGGCAGCCCCACCAACGCCCCGGTGGGGTTGATCAGGGTAACGCCGCTGACGTACTCCTCGAAGCCGTCCCGGTCGCGCATGGGCTCGGCGAACAGGTGGATGGTCAGCTTGCTGGTCGAGAACGTGACAATGCCGCCATGACCGCTGTCCAGATCAACATCACGCAGGATCAGGGCCGTCGGCGTCAGCTCCGCTTCGCGGGCGGTGGCGCGGATCATGCGGCCCTGGAACGGGGCATCGACGCGCACCTTCCAGGCGTGGCCGGTGCGCGCCTGGGGGCGCAGGCCCAGGCGATCGGCGGCGATGCGGATGCGTCCCCGCATGGTCATGACCACCTCGCCGGTGACGAACAGTTCGTCGTGCTGTTGGTCGTAACGCGCAGCGTCGGCGATCACCCGCATGTCGCCATGGGTGCCGACGAAACCAGCCGGGCAATACATCACGCCGTCGGCCAAATGCGCGCCCGGCGCTTCAAAGGCCAAGCGCGGGGCCTCGCTCGCCGCCAAGGGCAGCGCCAAGGCCACAGCCAGCACCAGACGGACGGGGGACCTCATGGAGGGCACATGCTCGCGCCCGAAGCGGATACGGAAAGGGGGCGCGAGCGCACGCTCAACCTAGCGTAGCGCGTCGAGGTCCTTGCTGGTCAGCGTGCCTTTCAGTTCCCGCACCTTCAGGTCGCGGGCCGCGGCCCGGGTCAGGGGGCCGACGCGTTGGCCTAACACGGTGATGTAGAAGGTCCGGGCCTCGTCCGCGCCCACCGCCGCCAGGGGGATGGGCGGCGTATTCGAGGCCATAGCGGCGGGTGGCAGGGTCGGACGGGTTTCTTCCAAATTCTCGCTGCGCACCATCGGCTGCGGTGTAAATGCCGGGACCACCGGTACTGCGGGGACCTCGGCCTGATCGCCGAAACGGATGATCACCGGTTGGATCTTGGGCTTCTCGCGAGGGATCGGCGTCGACGGCGGGCGGGTTATGGCGTTGGTGCTGGCGGCCGGCCGTGCCGCGACCACGGGCACCCGTGACCGCAGGCCCGACTTGCTTTCCAGGGCGTCGGTCTTGGTGGCGCTTTCAGTGGCGGGCTGGGGCTCGGGCTCGCGCTGGAGGCTGGTCGACGGGCTCAGGGCGGCGGCCTCGTCATCCAGGGGCAGCTGTTCAAGGCGCTGAACCGGCAGGGGGCCCGAGGGGGGCGTGCTCGGTTTCTTGGTTTTGGACGAGGTCGGCACCACCGCCACTGCACCTGAAGACGGCAGGTCGTCGAAGGTCAGATCTTCGGAGCCGGGCCGCGTCATCTTGTTGGGCAGGTCCAGCGGCGCCGTGCTCAGCTTGACCGGGGTCGGGGGGGCGGGCACCGGGGCCGGGACCACGGGCGCCACCGCCGGGGGCAGCACCGCTACCGGGGTCGCGGGCGAGGCATCGCTATCGTCGCCGGGCAGGTCCTCGTCCTCGCCGTGGATGCGTTCGACGCGTAGCTGCGTCTGGCCCAGGTCGATCTTGGCGCCCTCGACTAGGACGGTTGCGCCGACGATCTGATCGCCGTCGACTTTGCAGCCATTGGTGCTGCACAGGTCGGAAATCTTCCATTCACCGGCACCATACTCGATGGCGCAGTGCTTGCGCGACAGCTTGAAGTCGAGGATGCGGACTTCACAGCCCGAGCCACGGCCGATGTGGTACTTACGACCTGGCGCCAGGTGGTAGGTGTCGACATTGCCGTCGGGGCGCGGGTGCTGCAGCCGGATGATCATGAAGCCCTCGAGGAGAAGGGCGGTGACTGTCCCGTCCGTCGCCATGGTACGCAAGCGAGCAGCGTGGCCGGTCGTCGCAGTGGGTGGGACGGTCCGGCGCTGGCGTACCCTGGGCCGAGCATACGGTCTGTTCATGGCCATGCGCGTGGATGCTGATTTCGCCCGTCCTTTGTCGCAGATGGACCGGCGCCGGCTGGTGCTGGCCATGGCCTGCCTGAGCAAGTCCCGGCGGGTCTTCTTCTGCCAGGGCGACCATCATCTGGTGGTGGTCGGCGAGGCCTTGTCCGCCCGGGTGGTCGAGGCCGCGATCCGCGCTGAGGGGTTTGCCCCGACCTCGGTGACCAGCTCCCTGGCGCCGGACGAGGACGCCCGCTGCGACGAAGCGGGTACTGGCGAGGGTGAACGGGTGCGGGCCATCGGTCGGTAGACAGAGGACGACTGGTAACACAATGGAATGACGATAGGCTGCCATCGTCCCACCAAAGGTGCACCATGATCAAGACCCTCACCAAGCACGGCAACAGCTACGCCCTGATCATCGACCGGCCGATCATGGACCTGCTGAAGATCACCCCCGAGACCCAGCTCGACATTACCACTGATGGCAAGGGGCTGACGGTGCGGGCGGTGGCGGACGACGAGGACGTCGGCGCCGCCCGCCGGCGCCGGCTGACCGAATCGATGGCCTGGGTCAACCAGACCTACGCACCGATGTTGCGCGACCTGGCGAAGTGAGCAGGTGGGACCATGGAGCTTGATCCGGTCTTCCTGACCATCGATGAGGTGCTGTTCATCCATGAGGACCAGTTGGCCCGCTTCGGCGGGGACAGCGGCGTCCGCGACCATGGTCTGCTGTGCTCGGCCCTGGCCCAGCCCGAAGCGTTCTTCGGCGGCCAATGGCTGCATGATGACCTCTGGACGAGGGCCGCGGCTTACACCTTCCACCTGGTCAAGAATCATCCCTTCGTGGATGGCAACAAACGCATCGGCACCGTGTGCGCCCTCCACTTCCTGGCCTTGAACGGCCAACGGGTGTTGGCGCTGAACGAGCAGTACCGCGACCTCATCCTCGCCATCGCCGAAGGCCGCGCCGGCAAGGACGACCTGGCGGTATTCCTGCGCACCCACGCCCAGCCGCTGCCGGGCCGCTGACATGGCGGACGGGGCCGATGGCCGGGCCGGCTTCCTGGCCTATTGCCGCCTCGAACTCGGCCTTTCGGCCAATACCCTGCGCAACTACGGCACCGCCCTCGACCATCTGCAGCAGGGCCTGGTATCCTTGGGTCTGGCCCTGGCCGACGTGGGCCCGGACGAGGTGGCGCGCCTTTTGGCCTGGGGCCGGGATGAACTACATCACGGCGCCGCCACTGCCGCGCTGGAGCTGACCTGCTGGCGCATGTATTCCCGCTATCTGGTGATGGAGCGGGTCCTGATCCGCGATCGCATCGCCCTGGCGCCGCTGCCCCACCAATGGTCGCGCCTGCCCGACGTACTGTCGATCGAGATGGTCGACCTGCTGCTCACCAGCGTGGCGGCGGGCCCGCTGCATGCCCGCGATCGCTGTGCACTTGAGCTGCTGTACGCCAGTGGCGGCCGCGCCAGCGAGGTCTGCGGCATCACCTTGGCTGATTTCAAGGAACATGGCCGCCTGGTGCATCTGCGCGGCAAGGGCCGTAAAGAACGGGTGGTGCCGTTGCATGATCGCGCCCGTCGCGCCTTGGCCCGCTATCGCGACGAGCTGCGCCCGACCCTCGCCACCCCGGCCAGCGGCGAGCTCCTCCTGCTCTCGGCCCGTGGCCGGCCCTTAAGCCGCGCCGCCTTGTGGAAACTGGTGCGGGACGCGGGCCGCCTGGCGGGCTTCGAACAGCGCGTCTACACCCATCTGCTGCGTCACAGCTTCGCCACGCATCTTCTTGAAGGCGGCGCCGATCTGCTCGCGGTGCAGACGCTGCTGGGCCATGCCAACCTCTCGACCACCCAGCGCTATACCCATGTGGATGCGCGCCGGCTGCGGGACATCCATCGACGGTTTCATCCCCGGGCGACGTGACGGTCCGCAGTGGTTCTGACCTCGCATTGACTTGCCGTCGTGGCCTGCCGAGGATCGCCGCCACTACGGCAAAGGCGCTGGTGTCATGATCAGTGCCTACGTTGACGAACCCCGTGTTTCGCCCGAGATCGTATACGCCGTATGGAAATGCCCGTGGCACGGTTAGGCCAGGAAAGTCATGACCGTTGACGCGCTTGGCGCTTTTCTCTGGAAGCCATTGTTTGCCGCGATTTATGTCGTTTCCGATCAACTCCTTCTGCTTGGTGTCGACAGACACAACGGGAGTCGTTGCTGTCAGCGCCTGGGAGACCCGAGCATTGATATAGCGGAACTGGGCGTCCCTATCGGGATAGTCTGCACCTTCTTCGGTCTTCCGATTACCCTGCAGGCTATAGCCCTCCTCAATGTAGAAGTTGTGCAACCTTCACATGACTCACCGGGTGACCGAATTTCGTCAGTTGTGCGGATAAAACTCGAGTGCTTTTGCATGTCCAGCGCAGTGGCGTTTCAGGATCGCCACGCGTCTCGGGTTCGATCAGTTCGGCGAGGGCGGTTTTCAATCCCGGATCCCCAACCGTGATCGACTTCCGGCCCGCTCCATCGCGGCGGATTCGGCCCGCAGGCAAAGGAACACCTTCGGTGAGTTCGGCGATGCCATTGGCAATGGTCTTCCGCGAAAGCCCGGATGCACGACATGCGATTGAAACGCCACCATATCCCAGCGTTCGTGCCTCGCAGGCCACAACCAAGCGTCGGGCTCGTTCATCCAGCAGGGGCAAGACCGATGCGAACTT
>JBBQTJ010000168.1:0-7414 GCA_038213315.1 Planctomycetota bacterium | reverse complement strand
GCTGGAGCTGTTCGAGCTTGGGAATGGCCGCAGCAGGGTCGCTGGGCAACGCCTCCATGGCGGCGCGCAGCTCGGCGGCGGTGTCGACCGTTGGGGTGGCGATCGGCACCGCAGGGGTGGGCTTGATCGGGTTCTCGACCGGGGGCGTGGACTTGCTGCCAGTGACGGTGGCGAGCGCCACCGCGGCCACGGCGATGCCGGCGGCCACCAAGGCGCTCAGGCCGATGACGCCCCGCCGTTGCCGGGCGCGCATCTGCCGGGCCAACAGGTCTAACGGAACTCCCTGGATCGCGGCCTTCACCGCGATCTTCAGGTCATCCGCGACGGCGAAGCGCTCGTCCGCAGTCTTGGCCATCAGGCGGATGCACAGCTGGCGCCAAGCCTCGGGCACGTCGTCGCGCACGTCCGCGGGGTCCGGTACCGGCTCGTAGACATGGGCCTTCATCATCGCCTTCGGCGAGTCGGCATTGAAAGGCGGCTTGCCGGTCAGCATGTGGAACAGGGTGGCGCCCAGGCTGTACTGATCGCTGCGGTGATCGACCGACTGCCCGCGGGCCTGCTCGGGCGACATGTACATGGGCGTGCCCATGACGGTCGCGCTGCGTTGACCCTCGGCGGCGACGCCTTCCTGGCCATCCAGGCGCAGGGCCAAGCCCAGGTCCGCCAGTTTCACCGCGCCGCCGCTGGTGACCATGATGTTGTCTGGCTTGACGTCGCGATGGACGATGCCCTTGGCCTGGGCGAAGGCGAGGGCTGCGGCCATGCCTTGCATGATGCGCCCGGTCAACTCGTCGCTGGTGCGGCCTTCGCGCTGGATCACTTCCTTGACCGATTCCCCTTCGACGAACTCCATCGAGAAGAGGTGGACCTTGGTGATCCCCGGGATCAGGCCTGCGGGGGCCTCGGCCGTGCTGACGTCATGCACTTGGATGATGTTGGGGTCATTGAGCTGGCCGGCGGCCTGGGCCTCGTCGATGAAGCGCTGCGCGAAGCTGGGATCCTGCTGCACCAAGCGGGGTGACAACAGTTTGAGGGCGACCACCCGGTCCATAGACAGCTGGCGGGCCTTGTACACCTCGCCCATCCCGCCTTTGCCGACCATGGCGACGATCTGATATCCGCCAATGGTCGTACCTGGGGGCAACATCTGACTCATGGTGCGGGTCTTATGGCTGGGGGTGGCTCTGGGCAACGGTCAGCAGGACGCGGCGTGACAGGTGTGGATGCCGGGCAGGCGGCTGCATCATGCCGGCCATGCCCACGTCGCGCCTGGTCCTGGTCGGTTACCGCGCCTGTGGCAAGACCACGGTCGGCCGCTTGCTGGCCGCCCGCCTGTCCTGTCCCTTCGTGGACGCCGACCATGAGTTGGAACGGACCCTGGGCATGTCCATCGCTGCGTTTTTCGGCGTCCATGGCGAGGCCGCCTTCCGCGACCGTGAATCCGCCGCCCTGGCCAGCCTGCTGGCACAACCGGGACCGTGGGTGCTGTCCACGGGTGGCGGCGTCGTGCTGCGGCCGGGCAATCGCGCCACCCTGGCTGCCAGCGGCACCCGGGTGGTCTACCTGCATGCCCCGGCCGACGTGCTGCAGGGGCGACTGGCGGCAGACGCTGGCGGGCGACCCAGCCTGACCGGGGCCGGCGTGGCGGTCGAGGTGCCCCGGTTGTTGGCGGAACGCGATCCCTGGTACCGGGCCGTGGCCAGCACGGTGGTGGACGCCCGCCAGTCCCCGGCCGCCGTGGTTGCCGAATTGTTGCGTCTGGTGGCCCATGCCTGAGCTGCCGCTGCTGGCCGAGGTCGCGGTCGATTGCCCGGGCCGGGATGCTTATCATTACCTGGTCCCCGATGACCTGTCTGACCTGGCCGCCGGTGACTGTGTGCTGGTGCCCTTTGGCCCACAGCGGCTGCGTGGCTTTGTGGTCGCCGTCGCCCGGCAGGAACCACCCGCTGGGGTGACCCTCAAGCCGGTGACCACCCGCGTCGCGGGCGTGCGGGTGCCGGTGCACCTGCTGCGCCTGGTGGTGTGGGGGGCGCGGTACTACCGCTGTTCACTGGGAGAGTTTTTGGCCGGGGCAGTGCCCGCTGCGGTGCGCGAAGGCCGGCAGATGGAGCGGCAGGTCACCGTCTTCAAAGTGGCTGAATATGCCGGGAAGCTGACCGCCCGGCAGGCCGAGGTGTTGGCCGCCATCCCGGTGGAGGGCTGTGCTCGGGGCATGATCAAGTGCGATCGCGCCATGCTTGATCGCCTCGCGCAGGCCGGGGCAGTGCGCATCGAAGAACATCGCGCCGTGCAGGAGCTGCGCCTGGGCGCCAGCGCCGAACGCCATCCGCTGACCGACGAGCAGGTCGTGGCGGTGGCCGCGGTGGCCGAAGCGTTGCGCACAGCGCAGGCGGCGACCTTCCTGCTGTATGGCGTCACCGGCTCGGGGAAGACGCTGGTGTACCTGGATCTTGCTGAACAGGTGGTGGCCATGGGTCGGCAGGTCCTGGTGCTGCTGCCCGAGATCGGTCTGACACCGCAACTGGCGGCGCGCTTCCGCGCCCGCTTTCCGCGCGTGGTGGTGTGGCATTCGGGCTTCACCGAGGGCGAGCGTGCGGCCCAGTGGCATCTGGTCGCCAGCGGGGCGGTCGACCTGGTGATCGGCACCCGCAGCGCGCTGTTCGCGCCGCTGCCCGCGCCCGGCCTGATCATCGTCGACGAAGAGCACGAGCAGTCCTACAAGCAGGAGAACACGCCGCGGTATCACGCCCGGGACCTGGCAGTGGTCTATGGCGGCCAGCTTGGCGTGCCGGTGCTGCTGGGCTCGGCCACGCCCAGCCTGGAATCGGTGCACAATGCCAAACAAGGGCGCTATCGCGTGCTCACGCTGCGGAAGCGGCCGCTGGGCGGGCAGCTGCCCACGCCGGTGCTGGTGGACATGCGCGAAGAAAATCGCGCACAGCAGCGCCAGACGCATCTCTCGCGGGCCTTGCTCACCCGCCTGCGGGACGTGCATGCGGCCGGCGAACAGGCGATCATTTTGCTTAATCGCCGCGGCTGGAGCCCGGTGGTCAGCTGCAAATCCTGCGGCCACACGCTGGGCTGCACGTCCTGCGACATCAGCCTCACCTGGCATCGCGGGCCGAACCAGGTGCGTTGCCATTACTGCGGCCACCACGAGCAATTGCCGCCACGTTGCCCGGCCTGTGGCCAGGATGGTCTGACGGCGCAGGGCCTGGGCACCGAGCAGCTGGTCAGTCTGCTGTCAGCCGAGGTGCCGGGCATGCGCCTGCTGCGCGTCGACGCCGACACGGTGAACGAGCGCCAGGGCCACGCCAAACTGTTTAACGCCTTTTCCAGCGGCGAAGCCGACTGCCTGGTGGGCACGCAAATGGTGGCCAAGGGGCTGGATTTTCCGCGCGTAACGCTGGTCGGTGTGCTCTGCGCCGATCGCGGTCTGGCGGTGCCGGACTTCCGCGCCGCTGAGCGCACCTATCAGTTGGTCGCCCAGGTCGCTGGCCGGGCCGGTCGCGGACGCCGGCCGGGCACGGTGGTGGTGCAGGCCTATGACACCCAGGCCTTGCCCATCCGCTGCGCGCTAGAGCAACGACCGAAGACCTTCGTCGACAGCGAGCTGGCCTTGCGCCAGGACTATGGCTACCCGCCTTTTGCGGGTCTGATCAGGGTGCTGTGGAGCGGCCCCGATGCCGCCACCGTGCAGACCGTGGCCGTGCACCAAGGTCAGCGCCTTCTGATGGTGGCCGAGGGCGCCGCCATCCTTGGCCCGGTAGCCGCCGGCATGGCGATGCTGAAAGGCCAACACCGCTGGCACGCCCTCATCAAGTGCGCCAGCCGCGGCCATGCCCAGGCCCTGCTGGATCGGCTGACGGCGTCGGGGGGACTGAAGCGCGAGCGGGGTGTGCAGGTGGGTATTGACGTCGATCCCTATCAAACCGGTTAGCGGGGCTATTAAACGGCCTGCATTCCGGATCAACCACACGATCCTCGAACGAGGAAATGTCGTCAGTTGCATCATTAGCGCAGTTCCAGTCAGAAGCGACTCTAACAAAAAGGTTTACATGGAGATCGCGACCCCGTCGTGGCGATCTCGGGTTGCATTTCTCAACGTTGCAGGTCACAATCCCACGGAATGACGCATCCTGAACGCACCGACTCGGCCTTGCGCTATCTTTTCGGCACCGACCGGTGGACGAGATCACTGAGTCTGCGGGTTCGCCTACTGCTGCTGGTGGGCTTTGCCCTGTTGCCGGCGATCATCATCACCGCCTGGATTTCCGTGGCCGCTCGGCAGCGTGATCAGGCGGCGGCTCTGGCGGCCTGCTCGGCCCTGGCCCACCTGACGGCGCAGCGGCAGCAGCAGGCTATCGCCGCGACCGAACGCATGCTGGCCGGGCTGGCCCTCCATCCCGCCATCGCGGCGGCTGATGCCGACACCACTGCGGCCGCCTGCCGAGTCCTGACCAGCCGCTTTCCGGGCTATACCCTGGTGCTGGCGGCGCGGGCGGATGGCACCGTCTTCGCCAGTTCGCACGCTGGTCCGGCCATCACCATCGCCGACCGGCCATATTTCCGTGGGGTCATGGCCACCCGCGCATTCAGTGTCGGCACCTATGCGATCGGCCGCCTCAGCGGCAAGCCGACGCTTCATTGCGGCCTGCCGATCCTGGCGGCGGATGGCAGCATCCAGGCAGTAGTAGTTGCCGGCATCGACCTGACCTGGCTGAGCCAGCTGCCCTTGGTGGATGAAATGCCCCCGAGCACCGAAGTGACGGTGATCGACCGCAGTGGCACGGTCCTGGCCACCACCGCCGTGGGCACGCTGCAGATCGGCGCCAATTTCCGCGAGACTCCTGGCGCCCCGGTGCTGGCCAGCGACGAAGGCCAGGCGAGCGGCAGCGGAGCTGATGGCATTGCGCGGCTGTACTCTTACGTATCCCTGGATCAGCAGCGCGCCATCGGACAAGTGATCGTCAGTGTCCCGCAAAGCGTCGTCTTTGCCGGCGCGCAAGCGATCCTGCGTCGCACCTTAGCCTGGGTAGCGGTGGGCGGCTTGGTGGCCTTGCTGGCGGCGTGGCATTTCGGCGCGGTGCTGATCGTCCGGCCGTTGCAGGTTCTGGTGGCGATCACCCGGCGGCTGAGTGCTGGCGATTTCTCGATGCGTCCTGGTCTGGTCGGTGGCCGTGGCGAGATCGCCGCCCTGGCCCACGCCGTGGAAGGCATGGCCGAGACCCTGGCCCAGCGCGAAGGCGAGCGCGCCCTGGCCGAGACGGAACTACGCCGCAGCCATCGCACCCTGGCCGAACTGGTGGCGGCCGCGCCCCTGGCGGTGCACACCATGGACGTGGATGGGACCATTGCCGGGGTCTGGAATCCTGCGGCGACCAACCTGCTCGGCTGGCGGGCCGATGAGGCGACTGGCCGCCCTGCGCCCTGGGTGCCGGCCAGCGACCTGCCCGCCCATGCTGCGGTGCTGGCGCGGGTGGCAGCGGGTGGCTCGATCATCGGCATCGAGGTGGCTGGTCAGCGCAAGGATGCGCAGCGCTTGCAGCTGCAGGTCTTCGCCGCTCCGCTGCATGGTGCCGACGGAGCCGTGACCGGCAGCCTGTGGCTATTGGCGGATGTCAGCGAACAGCAGCGGCTGCAAGCGCGCTTGATGGAGACGCAGAAACTTGAAGCGGTCGCCCGGGTCGCCGCCGGGGTGGCGCACGATTTCAACAATCTGCTGACCGTGATCGTCGGCCATGCCGAGTTGCTGGCAGGCCGCCTGCCAGTGGGAACGCCAGGGCGCCAGGACGCCCAGCGCATTCTCGCCAGCGGGCAGCGCGCGGCGATGCTGACCGGCCGCCTGATGGCCTTCGGCCGCGGGCAGGCCGCGCAACCGCGCACCCTGGACTTGGGTGAGATCGTGGCCGACATCAGCGATCTGCTCAGCCATGCGGTGGGCAGCCGGGTGCATTTGAGCCTGACCCGTCCGTCCGTGCCCTGCCTGGTGCAGGCCGATCCGGTGCAGATCGAACAGGTGGTCACCAATCTGGTGTTGAATGCCCGCGATGCGATGCCGGCAGGCGGCACGATCACGGTGGGGGTGGCCGAGGTGGCCGACCTGGGTCTGCGCTGGGCCGAGTTGACCGTGGCCGATACCGGGATGGGCATGGGCGAGGCCGTGCGTGCCAGGCTTTTCACGCCTTTTTTCACCACCAAGCCGGCCGGCAAGGGTACCGGTCTGGGCCTGGCCTCGGTGAAATCCATCGTCGATGGCTTGCAGGGGACGATCGCCGTCGACAGCCAGCTGGGTCGGGGCACCACCTTCCGGGTACGTTTACCCCGGCTGGAAATGCGCGAGCAGGACCGCGTCGAGGCGCCTGACGACAGCGGGCGGGCCTTGCGCATTCTTCTTGTCGAGGACCAGGAACTGATCCGCTTGGTGGCTGGAGCGGCCCTGACCACGGCCGGCCACCATGTCGAGGCCATGGCCGATGCTGATATGGCCCTGCGGCGTTTTACCGACGACTCTGCCAGCTGGGATCTGCTCATCACCGACGCCATGCTCGGCGACATCTCGGGTCCGGAACTGGCCCGGCGGCTACGGCTGATCCGCCCGGGTTTCCCGGTGCTGGTGGCCTCGGGGTGGGCCGCAGCGGAAGCGATGTCCGGTCTGGACGACGGGAAGGCCTGCTTCCTGCTTAAGCCATTCACGGCGCAGGAACTGCTGGCCGCGGTGCGTCGGGTGACGGGCTGAGCAATGTGCGTGGGCGCTGGCGCGCCGTCAGCCGCCACGCATTGCGCGGATGGCCTGGTCGGCCAAGCCCAGGGCAGGGCCGCTCAGGTCGCATGCTCGGCAAGTGCCATCGCCCGGCGCCAGGCGCGCCACCAGGCGCCAACGTGCCTCGACGCGGCGCGCATAGCAGCCCAGTGGCAGGCTGCAGCCGCCTTCCAGCGCGGCGAGCACCGTGCGTTCCAGCGTGATCGCGGTGCGGGTGGGCTGATGATCGATGGTGGCCAGCAGGCGCTGCGTGCCACGATCGTCACTGCGGCAATCCAGGGCGACCGCACCCTGGGCCGGAGCCGGCACGCAGTCGCTCCAGGGGTCCAGGGGCGTGACCAGAAGGCCCCGTCCCAGACCACGAGCATCGCGACCATGAACACACGGGGCTGCGTGGGAAACGCCATCATCGGATCCTCACGTTGTCATCGCGCTGCGTGACGATGTTGGTGGGTTCGGGAGAGAGGTTCGCGAGGTAGGTCGCGGGCGCCAAGCCGGTCACATACTGCATGGTGAAGGGCGCCATCGCGGGCGTGCCATCGCTGTCCACGGCGAGCGTCGCATCCCATGTGCGCACATCGCGTGAATTCACGATCGCGTGGTAGCGGAAGCTGTTTCGTCCGCTCTCGAAGGGCGAGAAGGAGAAATCCG
>JBBQTJ010000167.1:0-7426 GCA_038213315.1 Planctomycetota bacterium | reverse complement strand
TCGGGCCATCTCCGACAGGCTCCTAGGGCAGAGTGACCACGCAACGTGGGATTTCTGGTGTGGCTGATGCCCATGCAGAATCACGGGCGGGACCACGTCCCACGATGCAAACGGCAGTGGTATTCAAGTGCAGTGGCATCGTACGGCCAATCAAAGCGAACGGGAGAAATGAGAGCTTCCTGGAATCTCTTAATGTGTGATCCGGCGGAGATCGCGCTCTCGTCTTGTCGCACGGATCATTATGTTGGCACGAATGTCGCTTTCTTTGTTTTTGACGGCGGGCTGGAACAAGGCGACAATGAACCTCCGCTACGGATGGATGGTAACAGGTGGGTAACTGTTTTAGTGCCCTACCAGAACGCCAGGCCCAGATCTTGGCTCTGCGCGCAGCCCCGGCCAGGTCGCGTAGGCAGCATCTATACGGCTGTAAGATTCGAGCCAGGATCCCGACCAACCACTATGCCCGCCACGCTGTCCCCTGCGATCGCCACCCCGCCTCTGCCGGCTAGCCTCCCCTGGGAGCAGCCGGTCCACCGCGAAGCCCTCGCCACCCTGCAACTCAACCTGGGTCGGTTCTGCAATCTCGCCTGCACCCACTGCCATGTGGAAGCTGGGCCGAAGCGGACCGAGATGATGTCGGCCGCGGTGCGGACCAAGATCATCGCCTGGATGCAGAAGCATCGGCCCAAAATCGTCGATCTGACCGGTGGCGCGCCGGAACTGATCCCCGGCTTCCGCGAACTGGTGCTTGCGGCGCGGGCCATCGGCGCCGAGGTCATCGACCGTAGCAACCTGGCGGTCCTTCAGGAACCCGGTCAAGAGGACCTGGCGGATTTCCTGGCCGCCAATCAGGTCCATGTGGTGGCCAGCATGCCCTGCTATCTCGCCGAGAACGTCGATAAGCAGCGCGGCAAGGGCACCTACGACCGCTCGATCCAAGGGTTGCGCCAGCTCAATGCGGTCGGATTTGCTATCGATCCGGCCTTGCCCCTCCACCTCGTCTACAACCCCGGTGGCGCCGCCCTGCCGCCGCGCCAGGAGGAACTCGAACCAGATTATCGGCGGCGCCTGCACGAGGACTGGGGCATCAGCTTTACCGGCCTGTGGTGCTTGGCCAATGTGCCGATCAAGCGCTTCCGTCGCTTCTTGGAGCAGACTGGCAAGCTCGACCTGTACGAGCAACGCCTGCGGGATGCCTATAATCCTGACACCTTGTCTGGATTGATGTGTAGGACCACCCTGAGCGTGGACCACGAGGGCCGCGTTTACGATTGCGATTTCAACCTGGCTCTCGACCTGCCCCTGGCGGATGGGCCGGTTCAGCATCTTTGGGACCTTGAGCCAGCGACGTTGGCTGGCATGCCCATCGCCATGCGTCCGCATTGCCTGGCCTGCACTGCCGGCTGTGGTTCCAGCTGCACTGGCTCAGTCGCCGCGCCCGCCCCTCCTGCCCGCTGAGGTGACCATGTCCTGCAACCTGCCCGCTGCCGTCGTATTCTTCGCCGCGCTGTGCATGCCAGTGTTCGCGGTCGACGAAGTGCCGACACCGGCCGTCGACGTGCCGCCCCTTGACGCAGAACATCGCGAGTTTGCCACGGTCCTGCATGTGGCGGTCAAGCCGGACGGCGTCGATTACGCCGCCCTGCGGGCCGACCGTGCCGCGCTTGACCGCTACCGTGCTCAGTTGGCGGCGGTGGCCCTGCCGGCGGATCGTCCAGGGAAACTCGTTCTGTTTATCAACGCTTACAACGCCCAAACGCTGGCCCTGGTGATCAGCAAGCTGCCGACCGACCCCGCAGCCTGGCCAACCTGGAGCATCAAGGACGCTGGCGGTATCTTCACCAGCGTCTGGAAGGCCTACAGCTTCGTCATCGCGGGGCGTCGCTACACCCTAGACGAAATTGAGCACAAGGTGCTGCGTCCGCTCGGCGAGCCGCGCATCCACGTGGCCATCAACTGCGCCTCGAAATCCTGCCCGCCCTTGGTCGCCCAACCCTACCTGGTGGCCACTCTTGATGCCCAGTTGGAGGCCACGGCCCGCGCCTTCGCCGCCGACCCCTACCACCTGCGGCTGGAGCAGGGTGTGCTGCGTATCAATCCGATCCTTGACTGGTTTGGCGAGGATTTCACTGCCGGTGGTGGCGTCCGGGCGTTCCTGCGCGCCAATGTGCCCGCTGGCCCGGTCGCTGACTACCTGGCTGGCAGCAAGCCACTGAAGTTCTTCGACTACGATTGGAAGCTGAACCTGGCGGCGGCGAAGCCATGAAGCCCATCGTGGTGAGCGGCCTCCTTGTTCTGCTCACAGCCAGCGTATCCGCCGGCGAGGTCGCCCGCGCCCAACCGCTGGTGCCACCGCCGGAGGCCTTGCCCGATCCTGAGGGGGCGTCCGGTGGACTGACGCTTCACTCGCCGTGGTTGACCAGCGGTTGTGATGATGGCCTGGCCGAGGTGTCGGAATACGACCTGCAGCAGTTCCGCTATGGGAACCTGCATCCGGGCACCGCGACGATGGTGGCGGTGCGCGAGGCCATGGGCGAACGCCGTGAGGTGAAGGCCATCGCCACCGACACCGCGACTGTCCCGGTCCTCAAACTCCATTGGGTGCGCGGCTTCCAGACGGGGTCCTATCGCTACGACCAAGCCTCGTTCCAGCTGGTCCGCCAAGCCGACGGCATCCCGCTGCGCTGGCTGATCACCAGCCAGGAGTGGTGCGGTGTGGCCAGCAAGTCGTGGGTGAACGGTGGACCGCTGCGGGTCAGCAGCTATTTCGACGGCCACGGCGATCTCGAGCAGCCGCTCGATCTGGGCAGCGATGCGGTGCTGGCTGACAGCTTGTGGTGGTGGGCCAGGGCCTGGGTCGCTGCTGGCGCCAAGCCGATAACGCTGCGCATCGTCCCCAGCCAGATCGAGGCCCGGTGCATCGACACCGTGCCGGTGCCAGCCTCGATCAGCAGCGCGCCGGGCAGCGTGAAGAATCCCCTGGGAGCGCAGCCAGCTGAGGTGCCAGCGGTGCTCGTCACCATCCGCCGCGGCGCCTTCATCGACCGTCTGGCCATCGCCACTGACGATCGTCATGCCCTGCTCTCGTGGCAGCAGGCTGACGGCTCGACGCTGACCCTGCGCTCCATCCGCTGCTTTGACTACTGGGCGAAGAACCACCCGGCCGATCGCCCCGCGCAGCCTTGACCTACCTATCGTGCCACGATTTCTCGATACTTTCGCTGGGCTGCGCAAAGCGGTAGCCAACGATACCCGCGAAATCCGCCCTTGGTGGTTCCTGGTGCCGCTGGGCCTCCTCAGCGTCGGAGCCATCGCGGTCATGGTCTCGCGCGAGGCGTCCTGGCGTGAGGAGCCAGCTCTCTTTGCCGGCGCGGCCTTGCTCATGGGGGCGGTATTTCTGGCCGGGCTGTGGGTGGTGCGTTCGCGCCGCATCCCCATGGCCGCCGTGCTGTGGATCCTGAGCGTCGGGGTGGCGCTGAATGTGATTGGCACTGGATTGCAACAGTCCGACGACATCAACCGCTATGTCGTCGAAGGGCAGCAGATCCTGGCCGGGCAGAATCCCTACCAGATCCCGCCCGGCGATCCGCGTGCCAAGGCCCTGGTGCCGGCCGCGATCAGCGCGCAGGTCAACCATCCCGAGATGACGGCGATCTATCCACCGGTCAGCCTGTTGGTGGAAGCCGGGGTGCAGGCCCTGTGGCCGGGGCTGCGTGGCTTCACGGTGCTGGCCTGCGTCTGCGCGCTGCTGGCCATCGGCCTCGCGCTGGTGCTGATGGTGCGCCTGGGCGTCCCTCCCGGGCTCATCCTCGCGGTGGCCTGGAATCCGGTGCTGCCGATCTTCGCCAGCGGCGAAGCCCACAACGACATGGTGATGGCGGTACTGCTGCTCCTCGCTTTGACACTGGCGACTTTTGGCCGGGCGGCTGGCGCCGTGGTTACGGCGACCCTGGCCATTTTGGTCAAACCCTTCGCTGTCATCGCTCTGCCGGCGCTGCTCGCGACTACAGGGTGGCGGCGTTGGTGGCTGGTGCCGGTCACCGCCGTCATCTTCTATCTGCCGTTCAGCGGCGCCGGTTTCGGATTGGTGTCCAGTCTGCTCACCTTCGGTGGCTCGATGCACTTCCATGGTGCGCTCGATCCGTGGATCCGCATCGGCGTGGCTTGGATCATTCCACCGGCGCAGGTCGAGGTGGCAGTACGCCTCGTTCTGCTGCTGGTCCTGGCGAGCGGCCTGACCTGGCTGTGGCTGCGCCGTGGCACGACCACGTTGCCCACCCTGGCGGTGCGCATGCTAGGCGTCCTGCTGCTCTGCCTGCCGACCCTGCATCCGTGGTATTTCATCATGGTGGTCGTCCTGCTGCCCTTCACCCGCTCCTGGGCGCTCGCGCTGTGGACCGCCAGTGCGGGGGTCTACTGGCTGCATGGCCTTCAGATCCTGGCCACCGGCGTGTGGGTCGAGACGCTGTGGGTCACCGCCCTCGCGCATCTGCCCGCACTCTTCCTTATAGTGGTCGAAGTCGTCGACCCGGCCCGCGAGCTTGACCGTCCGCCTTCCACCGGACGTTTCCATCATGCATGATCCCGCGCTTGTGATCATCGCTCGTGCCCCCGAATTGGGCCGGGTGAAGACCCGATTGGCCGCTGGCATCGGAGACGCCCGCGCGCTGCTTGTTTATCGCCAGTTGCTGGAGGTGGTCAGCGTGGCTCAGGCTGCTTGGACCGGGCCGGTGCTGTTGACTACTGCTGGCGACGCGGCCGCTTGGGCGGGCACGCGGCTCGGCCATCTTCCGCGTCGGCCGCAGGCCACGGGCGGGCTGGGCAGCCGGATCGCCGCCGCGCTCCAGTGGGGCCTTGATGCCGCCGGCAGCGCCATCGCTATCGGCACGGACTGCCCTGCGTTACGGCACACCCATCTTCAGCACCTCGCCGCGCTGCTGGCAACTGCGCCGGTCGCCTTTGGCCCGGCCAAGGACGGCGGCTACTGGGGCGTCGCGGTTTCTGACCAGCGGGCCATCCCGATCATCGCCGATGACACCATGCCCTGGTCGACGCCGGACATTTTGAAAGTGAGCCGTCAGCGCCTGGAGCATGCCGGGATTCCACATGCTACCGGCGATACCCTTGCCGATTGCGATGATGCTGATGATCTCGAAGCGGCGGTCACCGCCGGCTTCCTCTCTTGGCCATCCCACCGTGAGGTCCGCTCATGAACGCACTTGCCTCGCCGCTGTCGTGGTTCGGGGGCTACGCCCGCTGGCTGCATCTCCAATGGCCGGCCGGGGTGCCTGAACGGCTGCCCGTGGTCGGCGCCGACGGCAGCACGCAGGTGCCCGGTCTGCTGGTGGTCGGCGACCTTACCGGCGTGCCGCTGCTGAAATTCGCCCTCGATTCCGGCGCGAAAGCGGCGCAACGCTGCATCCGCGAGCTGGCCTCGACGCCTGCTCCGGCCGGCGTCCTCGATGTGGCGATCATCGGCGGCGGCGTGGCCGGCATGGCTGCGGCGGTCGAGCTGAGCGGCAGCCGGCTGCGTTTCTCCATCATCGAATCCAATCAGCGCTTGGCGACGTTGGCCAACTTCCCGGCCGGCAAGCCGATCTTCACCTACCCGACCGAGATGCGCCCGGCGGGTGGGCTGCAGGTCTCGGCTGGCGTGAAGGAGGAACTGCTCCAGGAACTGGAACAACAACTCGCCGGCAAGGATCTACCGCTGCACACCGCCATGGTCACCCATGTCGAGCGGCGCGGCGAGCATTTGGCGGTGTTGGTCAAGAACGGTACGCCCGTGCTGGCCCGCCGGGTCATCGTCGCCATTGGCCGCAGTGGTAATTTCCGCCGCCTCGGCGTCCCCGGCGAGGAGCTGCCCAAGGTCGTCAATCGCTTGCATGATCCTAAGCATCACGCCAAGGAAGATCTGGTCGTCGCTGGCGGCGGTGACAGCGCCTGCGAGGCAGCCGTGGCCTGCGTCGAGGCTGGCGCGCGGGTGACCATGGTGCATCGCGGCACCGATCTGGCCAAGGCCAAGCCCGAGAACGCCGCCCGGGTTCTGGAGCTCGCCAAGGCCGGCCGCCTCCGCCTCATGCTCGGTGCGAAGTTTTCGCGGATCACCGCCGACACGGTTCAGGTGACCAGCGGCGGCACGACGCAGACGCTGCCCAATCAGGGCGTGCTGGCGCTCATCGGTCGTGAAGCGCCGCTGGATTTCTTCAGGCGCTCGGGGGTGCCGATCCATGGCGAACGCTCGCTGCCGGTCTATGCCGCCCTGATCGCCTTCCTCATCGCGATCACCTGCCTGTATGGTTGGAAGTCGCTGGGGTGGGGCAGTGGTGTTGCCGCGCTGCAACCCGCCACCTGGCTGCAACCGCTGGGCAATTGGGTCAGCGATCCAACCAGCCTGGCCGGCGTGCTGATCCACTCGGCCTCGGGACCATCGTTCTGGGTCACCCTCGCCTACAGCAGCGCCGTGGTCGGCTTTGGCATCGACCGCATACGGCGGCGGAAGACGCCATATGTCACAGTGCAGACGTTGACCTTGATGACCATCCAGGTGCTGCCGCTGTTCCTGATCCCAGAGATCCTGTTGCCGTGGCTGGGCGCGCATGACCTCATCCCTCACGCCATCCGCGAGAATCTCTTTCCCGGCGATGCGTGGTGGCGGGCCTATGGCTTCATCCTCGCCTGGCCGTTGATGGCCTGGAACGTGTTCACCGAGCAGCCCAACACCTGGTGGCTGGTCATCTCATTCGTGCAGACCTTTGTGATCATCCCGTTGATCGTCTGGCGCTGGGGTAAGGGCGCTTACTGCGGCTGGATCTGTTCCTGCGGCGCCTTGGCCGAAACCATGGGCGACCGCCATCGCGAGAAGATGCCGCACGGCAAAGCCTGGAACAAGGTCAACCTGGTCGGTCAGGTGGTGTTGGCGACAGCGGTCATCATCTTGGGTTTACACATCATCAGTTGGACCTCGCCGGACACGATCAGTCCGGCGTGGGTGCAGGCGGTGACCATGCAGGGCTACTGGAAGCACGCCGTCGACTGGCTGCTGGCAGGGGCCTTGGGCACCGGCCTCTACTTCTGGCTCTCTGGCCGGGTGTGGTGCCGCTTCGCCTGCCCGCTCGCCGCCTGGATGCACATCGTCGCTCGCTTCAGCCGCTTCCGTATCGTGGTCGATAAGAAGAAATGCATCTCCTGCAATGCGTGCACCGCGGTCTGCCACCAAGGCATCGACATCATGAACTTCGCCAACAAGGGTCTGCACATGCAGGATCCCGAGTGCGTGCGCTGTTCGGCCTGCGTGCAGACCTGCCCGACCGGAGTTCTGCAGTTCGGGCGGGTCGACGGTCAGGAGCGCATCGTGGCGGTTGATGGACTGCGGGCGATGCAGGCTGAGAAATGATGGAAAAGTAGTTCGTGCCGCAGATGCAGT
>JBBQTJ010000166.1:0-7505 GCA_038213315.1 Planctomycetota bacterium | reverse complement strand
ACGGAAATCCTGGTGGCTGGCCAGGTGCGCGGCGGATTCGCCGTAGTTGCTGCGCACCATCTCCTTCTCCTCCTCGGCGAAGTGCTCGATCGCGACTTCGATGACCGAGGCGATCAGGCCGTCGATGACCTTGGCGGGCTGTTTGTCGATGAGGGCGCCGTACAGGGCATCCATGCGGTCCAGCATCAGGTCATGGTGCTGATCGATGGTGGGGATGCCGGTGTGATAGCGCTGAACCCAATTTTTGACGGCCATGGCTGGTCCTTTGGTGTCGTGGCCGGGGAGTGGGTATCCGGCATTGGCGCAGCATGTCGACGAACCTTGGCTGCCGTGGGACGAAAAGCCCGTCTGCCTCTGGCTATGCGCTGGCGTCATGCCTGGGCATTCAGCGCGCTCCTAACGACTTGCCCTACCGGCGAGGTTGCCGCCTGGGTTGCTCACAGGGCCAGGACTAGGCCGGCCATGCGACGTGCGCCCTGGGCACAGCGCCCGGTCAGCACTGCCACCGCCGACAAGCCAATCGCGATGGCCACCAAGGGCACGAGGATGACCGTGGCGGCCAGGGCAACTCCGGTTTTGATCGTCTGGTGCATGGGATGCTCCCTGTCTCTGTGCGATATCATGACCTTATTATCAAAAAGTGTGAAATATTTGCGTAGTCGATGCCATTTCTGCATTATTTTTTATAAGTTGATGCTGTATATGCATCAGTCGTAAGTCAGTCGTCGTTCGACACCCCTCCCTCCTCCCTCTTGCGAGGAGATGCTTCCTCGCGAATCCTGACCCGCCCATGCCCATCACCGGTCATCCGAATGCCCGCGTTCATCGGCTCTGCCGCCGCTGTCAGCGATGGCACCAGCCCTGGGAAGGCCACTGCGAATGGCCCAGGGTCACCGGGCCAGTGTCCTGGCTGCGCATCACCATTGCCAAGCAGGTCGAGGACGACGCGGCGATGGTGTGGGTCTGTGATGCCTGCAAAACCACGCTCGATGCCCGCCGGCAGCCCCTGCCGATCTGGCTCAAGTCGCTGCTCACCCTGGCCATGTGCGGCGTGATTGCGGCCGCCGCCTGGCTCTTCAAGGACGAGCTTTTGAATATGTTGGGAATGAGCAGCCTCGGCTTCTGATCTTGCCCATCCGGGAATGCGCTCAGGCTCGCCGCCCTCATGGACCCCGTCATTCAATTTTTTGATCTGCACCAGTTCGTGCCCAGCGACCTGCTGGTTATCCTGGTCCTCATCTTCCTCGAAGGCCTGCTGTCCTGCGACAATGCCGTGGCCCTGGCCATGCTGGTGCGGGGCCTGCCGAAAGAGCAGCAGGGCAAGGCGCTGCGCTACGGCATCATCGGCGCCTATGTTTTCTTGTTCATCGCTCTGTGCCTGGCCACCTGGATCATTCAGCAGTGGTATCTGAAGGTCCTGGGCGGCGCCTACCTGCTATGGATGGCAGGCGGCCATTTTCTTAAAAAGGCTGAAGCCGAAGGCGGCACTCCCACCCATCGGGCCCTGCGCATCCCCGGCCTGTCGATCTTTTGGTGCACGGTGGTCACCGTCGAACTGACCGACATCGCCTTCTCGGTCGATTCCGTGGCCGCCGCGGTGGCCTTCAGTCCGAAATTCTTCGTCCTGCTCTGCGCCGGCTTCATTTATATCGTGGTGATGCGCTTCGCCGCCCAGGGTTTCATTGCCCTGCTGCGCCGCTTCCCGCTACTGGAAGGCGCGGCCTTCCTGGCCGTGGGTTTCATCGGCCTCAAACTGGTGAGCGAGATCCCCGGCGACGTCTTCGGACGCAGTGCCGTGATGCCCGCCACCGCCACCTATACCACCGCCAGCGAGTACGCTGTGCAGGCCAAGGCGGCGAATCCGTCCGTGCTGCACTGGCCGCAAATCATCGACCTGCACGCCAACAGCTCGCCCCGACCCGACGAGCAACGCTTCGTTACGCCGCGCGAATATAGCCTGGCCCTGAGCCATTGGAACCTGCACGGCCGCGCCCTGATCCGCATCGAGGAGATCGCCTCGGCCCTGATCGTGATGGCGCTGTTTGCCATCGGCTTCCTACGCCGCCGGCCACCACCCGCAGGTGACGGTACACCCTGACCACGCTCGCAATAATAAGAACACCCCCAGAGATTCCTCCAGGGGTGTCGCCACTCGAAACTCGAAACTCGAAACTCAAGCCATATTGGCGGCCGCGAAGTCCCAGTTGACCAGCTTGGTCAGGTAGGTCTCGATCCACTTCGGGCGCAGGTTGCGGAAATCGATATAATAGGCATGTTCCCACACGTCGATGGTCAGCAGGGCCTTCTGGCCGTGCTTCATCGGCAGATCCGCATTGGCGGTCTTGACGACCTTAAGCTTGCCGCCGTCACTGACCAGCCAAGCCCAGCCGGAACCGAACTGGGTGGTGGCGGCAGCGGTGAACTCCTCGACGAACTTGGCGTAGCTGCCGAAGTCGCGCTCGATGGCCGCCTTCAGAGCGCCGGTGGGCTCGCCGCCGCCATTCGGCTTCATCGAGTTCCAGAAGAAGGTGTGGTTCCAGATCTGCGCCG
This sequence comes from Planctomycetota bacterium, assembly GCA_038213315.1. Lineage (GTDB taxonomy): Bacteria > Planctomycetota > UBA11346 > UBA11346 > UBA11346 > JBBQTJ01. The sequence continues at coordinate 4,955 of JBBQTJ010000166.1, read as the reverse complement.
CGTTGTTGAACACGCCGCCGTCGCTGGACATGATCACGTCTTCAAGGCTCTTGCTCGCCTCGGGCTTGCCATCGGTCAGCTTGTTGAGGTTGACCACGTAGGCGTTGTGGTGCTTGCCGTGGTGGAATTCCAGGGTCTCGGCGCTCAGGTGGGGCGCGAGGGCGTCCTTGGCGTAGGGCAGGGGCGGAAGGGTGAAAGGCATGGAGGACTCCAGGTGCGGGTGTGGGCGCCCACCCTAGGCAGCGGTAACCAGGGGTGCAAGGCGACGATGATGGAAATCCTGGCACGGATTCCAGAATGCTGGAACCCATGCCTCCCGCTCCCCTCGCCGACAATCTTCGCCGCCTGCGCACCAAAGCCAATCTGACCCAGGCAGAGCTGGCCAGCAGCGCCGGCCTGCCCCGGGCTTCATTGGCGGCGATGGAACGCCCCGGCGCCAATCCTGGTGTGCAAGGCGTCCTGGCCGTCGCCCAGGCCCTTGGCGTCAGCATCGAAGACTTGCTGAATCCCCCGCCGGCAGCCCGCCATTATCTGGTCACTCCCGCCGATCAGCAAGAGTATCGCGCCGAAGGCGGCCGCTTCGTCGCCCGCCTGGCCTCGCCCATTTCCGCCCAGGGCCTAGCCCTGCACGACGTCACCATGCTGCCGGGCTGCCGCAGCATCGGCCGGCCGCATCCGCACGGGGCGCAGGAATTTTTCTACTGCCTGGAAGGCACCTGCCGCATCACCATCGAGGACGAAGCCGTCGATGTGCCAGCCGGTTGCCTGCTGCAATTCCCCGGGCACTTGAAACACATCTACGGCAACCCGGGCACGGCCACGGTGCGGGCGGTGTCATGCGTGGCGTTGCGGCTCTAAGCTTCGCGGGTCTCAAGTCAGGGCGCGCCGGCCACCGTGCTATTGGTCCAGGCCACAAAGGTCTGGGTCGCGGGATTGATGGTCTTGGGCGCGGTCAGGACAAAATCCACGCGGTTGTAGTCTTCCCACTGTGCCGGCGTGGCGGTGAAGACCGTGCCATTGATGGTGTACTGCAGCGCCAGCTCTATCTCGTCCAGCTCCTTGCGCGTCTCAGCCTTGCGGTGGGCCTGCTTCAACAGCATCAGGCCCGCCATCAGTATGGCGGCGCGAATCAGCATGATGGCGATCACCACCAACAACTTGATCAGGGTGAATCCGCGTCGTTACCTCATGCGGACCGCATTGCCGCCTACAAGACCAGTGCAGCTCCGGAAACCCGGGCAAATCACGGCTCGTACACCTCAGTGCTTTAGGCCTCAGGCGGAGACCGCGGCGCGGCGGCATGGCTGCTGCCAGGAACCTGTCGCGCCGCCGCCGCCAGGGCGGGGTCACGCCGCCGTCGCGCCCGGATCACCACCGCCACGATCAGGGCGGCCACCATGAGGTGTACGCTGGTTGCCTGACTGGTGGTGATCAGCCCCCCCCAGATGCCCGACGGCACGGTGTCGCCGCGCAGGGCTTCGTTCAGGAAGCGCCAAGCGCCATAGGCCATAACCGTCGCCAGGGTGATTTGCCCATCCCAGCGACGATGCCGCCACCACCACCATAACCCGCCCGCCAGGACCAGGCACACCCCGGCTTCGTATAGTTGCGTCGGGTGGACCATCTGCCCGGGGAAATGCGCACAGCCTATCCCCCACGGCAGCGTGGTGGGCGCGCCATAACAACAGCCATTGAGATGGCAGCCGATGCGGCCGATCCCCAGGCCCAGCACCAGGCCGGGCATGAAGGCGTCACTCAGCGGCAATTTCGGCAGGTGGCGCCACTGCGCATAGGCCACACACAAAGCGGCCGCCACGATCAGGCCCCCGTACCAGACCATGCCGCCCCGGTCGATATCCACTGCCCGCATCAGCGCTTCACTCCAGGGCAGCTGGGCCCCGCCTGGATGGACGACCTCGTCCCAATGCTCTTGGACAAAGCGCAGACGGGCACCGGCTAGGCCACCAACAATTGCGATGATGAAGAAATCGACCAGATGACGTCGGTCGGCGCCTACCTGGATGGCGCGCGGCTCCACCATCAGCCAGGCGCCGGCGAAGCCCAGCGCCATGAGCACGCCATGGGCCGCCACTGTTATCTGGCCGAAGAGGGGCAGGAAACCGCCCAGCACGGCCGCGGCCAGCACGCCCAGGGTGATGCCGGCCGTGGCCAGGCTTCGCCGCGGGCGCTTTCCCCAACACAGGCCCACGGCGACCGCCGTGACCACGCCCAGCACTAGCAGGCCAGGATGGATGAACGGCAGCAGCACTGGACTCAAAACCCGGCAGGCGGCGGCGGGGGCGTGCCCAATGATCCCGGACCGGAAGAGCCGCCCAAAACGGCATCCACAACCTCGGCCTCGATCATGGCGCTGATTGAGGCGGCAATGGCTTCCTCGACTGCCGTGGTGACCGCGGCGGTGACCGCCGCGCTGGTATCTGCGGACAAGGCCGCCGCCAGGTCCTCGGGCGTGGCCCCGACGGTTCCGATGGCACCGTCGGTTCCGGACATCGGGGCAAAGTCCCGGCCCAGGCCCGCCAAGGCCTGCTCCAGCAGGGAACTTGGCTCGGCCAGCCGCGGCTGGGCCTGCAGGCGCGCCACGCTGCCCAGGCCATTGGGGCCGACGGCGACGCCCTGGCGGCTGGTCAGCTCGACCTGGTCCTCACCACGCTCGGACAGGGCCTTGGCCACCGCACGACGATGGGTCACGGTCAGCTTGCCGGCGATCAGGGCGACGAAGTCGTCACGCCGCTCACCACGCTCGACCTGGAAGATGGTGCCGGTGACGGTGACGTGGGCATAGGCCGCATCGACCTGCACCGTGGGGTAGCTGCCATGGCTCGGCAGATTCAATTCGACTTGGCCACGAGCTAGGTCCAACACCAGGGCGCCATCCGCCGCCGTGGTGGCGGACAGCGCGCTGCCTGGGGCCAGGATAACCACCGAGCCGGGGATGCCGGCCACGGAGATGGTGGTGAGTTCGGTCGCTTCGACCGAGCCGCCGGGAGCCAGGACCGTCGGTTCAGCCGCGACTACGGCCAGGGCGACCGCCACAAAGCAGATAAAGGTGCGGATCATGGTTCCTCCGGTGATTACCACTGGACGGTGGCGCGGGCACCCACCTGGGTGCGGTCATATTCGTTGGCGACGAGGTCGCTGGTGCGATCAGTGTAGACCACAAACAGGCCCACGGCGGTGATACGGCAGACCCACAGGTCGGCACTCGCGGCCAGGGTGGCGATGCCCTGGGTGTCGTCGGCGTCGCTGTAGTTCCGCCATTCGTAGCTGACCCGGCCGGCCACATCAACCGTGCCCAGGCGCTGGCCCTGGCCGAAGCGATAGAGCGCGCCGGCGAACGGCACCACGCCGATGAAGCTTTCCACGTCGCTGTCGGCGCTGTAGTCGACGCCGCGCAGACCCACTTCGATACGCCGGGTGACCACTCGTGGGGCGAGCAGGAACCAGTGACGGTACTCAAGCGTGGCGAGTAGACCCGAGCGGTCTTCTTCCTCTGGGTAATCCAGCCAATTGGCCCCAAGGGTCAGGACTCCCACGTGGTTGGTCCAGATCTTGGCCAGATAGGGATTCAGTCCGTAGGTATTTGCGACTGTCTCGCCATCCAGCCAATAGCGGTGGGCACCGGCATAGATGCCGGGATCGAAGCCGCCCAGCTTGGCCGTGCCGCTGATCGCGCCGCCAAAACGGCCCAGGTCCGCCTCGTGATTGTCCGGATAGACCGCGATGCCGCCATCGACTGACAGGGTGATGCGCTGACCTACTTCCGGGCGGTTCAACACGCGAAAGCCGACTTTCAGGTCCGCGCTGAGGCCGGCCCCGCTGATATCGCTAGAGGTGGGATTGACCGCAGGTTCCAGCAGGATGTTGCTGTCCCAGCCGGCGCCCACGCTGCCCACCAGGGACAGCCAGGCGGGCTTGCTGCTGGTGCCACCACCGCCTTCGGTCGCCATCGGCGCGTCTTCTGCAGTGATGGAGCCGGCCCAGATCAGGCTGCTGGCGATGATGAGAAGGGTACGGACAGGGGTGCTCACGGGATCTCCACCAGGATGCGAAAGCCGATAGCGAGGAAGCGGGTGCTCTTCTCAGCGGATTCAACCTGATCGCAATGGAAATAGCGCTCATCGTCATCATACCACGAGCCGCCCGCCAGCAGAACGCCCTTGCCACCGTCCTCCGCCAGCCACTCGCGCACGTTGCCGCCCAGGTCGCGGTGGCCGAAGGGCCCGGTATCTGCGGCCGTGGTACCAACCGCTCGCACCTTGTAGCCATTGCGGGCATTGGCACAGAAACGCGGGAAAAACTCCAGGCCCCAGGGATAGATGCGATTGAGCGTCTCGCCACCCTGGGCGGCGCGCTGCCATTCCGCTTGGCGCGGCAGGCGCACCCGCGCGCTGCTGCGCTTGGACAGCCAGGTGCAGAAGGCGGCCGCGTCGTCGCGGCTGATCGCGGTGATGGGATGATCGGGGGCGGTATCCGGGGCCAGGGCCAGACCGGTCAGGTCGGGCGTGGTCGCCTCCGTCGGCAGCGGGAACAACAGCACCGACGAGCCGTCCTGGTAGGGCAGCAGGGGCAATTGCAGGCGCGGCGCCCGGCCACTGGCAAAAGCCGCCTCGGTGAGGTCAGGGAGATTGCGGGCGTACTTCATGCGCTCGGCCTTGATCGTCGCCAGGATCTCGGGCGAGGTCACGAACTCGCGGTATTGAGCCACCGTCACTTCCGTCTCGCCCAGCCAGAAGCCCTTCCCGCCATCCGCGGCAGGGACATGGCGCAAACGCTGTCCACCCACCGCCACCGCGGGCGGCGCCCAGGTCACCGACTGCTCGGTGGCCACTGCCAAGGCCACGGCGATCGAGGTGCCGCCAGCCTCAAGCTCCCACGAGCCCGCAGGGCTGAGCACCGCCTGCTGCCCTGCGGTCAGCGCCGTCCACGCGCGGCCC
>JBBQTJ010000165.1:0-7539 GCA_038213315.1 Planctomycetota bacterium | reverse complement strand
CCGTCAGCGAATCCAACACCCCACCTCGTGATGCAGATGCAGCTTGGCGTCCCATTCCGGGATCGGGGCCAGGGCCCAGGTCCAGGTCTGGTCTGGTTGGCCCAGGTTCAGATCTGCCATCAGAGGTTCGCGTTCGGCGAGGCGGCCATCTGGATGCAGAGCCACCCGGGCCTGGTCGGCCACGAGGCAGCGCACGCCGGGCTGGGCCAGGAACCAGGATACGTGGCGGCGGCACGCGGCGCGTTCGCAGGCGTCGACGAAATCTGTGCCCCGTGGCCCTGCCCGCGCCAGCCAGGTGGCAGGTGCCAGGGCCAGTTGGCTGGCGAGATTGGCGCTGATCAGCAGATCGGCAGGGCCGGGCAGTTCTGGTGGCGGAGCCTCGGCGAAGCAGGCCAGTACTGCCGCGTCGTCCAGGTGCTTGCCGTCCTGCCACAGCCGGGCCAAGGCCCCGCTCAGGTCCACGGCCAGGCAGGTGACATTCGGTAACGCCTGCCAGCGCCGGGCCACGCGGGGACGCCAGAAGACATCCACCAGTACCACGCGGCGGAAGTTTTTGGCCAGGTCGGCGATCGGTACGTCGTGGCCGGTGCCTGCCCCCAGGATCACGGCCAGTTCGCGCCGCTCACAACGAGCGGCCGCTTGCAGCATCGCGGCACGGCTGGCGCGCAGATGCGGCGCCCATCCCACGTGTTGGCGTTTGGCCCGGGCATCCAGCCCGATTTGTTCACGCAGCAGGCCGAAGCCGCGCAGCTCGGGCGGGCAGCGGGTCAGCAGATGTTCGAGCCATTCGACCAGCATGGCAGCATGCTTCATGTTGGTCCGCGGCCAGCAACCGTCGACCGGGGGACCTGGCCTGGGGGCGGTTGCCCAATGGACCTCGGTTATGGGCGGGACATTGAGGAAGCCCGCTGAGGCGGGCTGCTTTTTCCGAGCCGAGTGCAACTCGGCGCTCCCAGGCCCTCCTTAAGCTGCCGGGGTCGCGGTTGCTTCGTTTGCGAGGACGGCGAAGGCACCTTCCAGGGTCGCGGTCACCCGCTCGCGGCCGATCTCGGCCAGCAGGTCGTGCCGGTCCAGGTCCGCTAAGGGCCGGGTATGGACGTCGGACAGGACCAGGCGGATGTGCCGGCGACGGCATGAGGCCGCCAGTTCGCGCAGGCTGAAGGCGGCGGTGGCATCGATGAAGGGCACGTTGCGCAGGCGCAGGACCAGCGCGGTGGTGCCGGCGCCCAGCATCCCATCCAGGTCGCGGATCAAGGTTGCCGCGCCGAAGAAGAATGGGCCACGCACTTCGAAGACATCGATGCCGGGCGGACGGACCAAGCCTGCCTCCTCCTCGGCGCCATTATCCGAGCCCATGCGCTCTACCTGGGTGGTGTCGACGATGCGCTTGACGAAAAACAGCATCGCCAGGAGCACGCCCGCCCCCACCGCCCAGGTCAGGCCCAGCAGCACGGTCAGAATGAAGGCCACGGGCAGCAGGAAGGCGTCGCTGCGCCCGGCGCCAAGAATATGCGGCCAATGCCGCAGTTCGGCCATGCCCCAGCACACCACCAGCAAGACCCCGGCGAGGCAGGCTAGGGGGATGTGCAGCACCAGCGACGCCAATGCCAACATGATGAACAGGATGGTCAAAGAATGCACGATGCCCGCCACCGGACTGCGGGCGCCGGCGCGGATGTTGGTGCTGGTGCGGGCGATGACCCCGGTGACCGGCAGCCCACCGAAGAACGGCACCGTCAGGTTGGCAACACCCTGGGCGATCAGTTCGGTATTGGAGTCATGACGATCTCCGGTCATGCCGTCGGCCACCACCGCCGAGAGCAGCGATTCGATGGCGCCGAGCAGCGCGATCGACCCGCCCAGGATGAGGATGGGCAGCATTTTTCGCCACAACTCGGTGAAATGCCAATCCGGGCCAAGGCCAAGTTCCAGGCTCGCCGTCGGCAGGCTGGGCCAAGGCACCCCGTGCGGAATGTCACCGAAGGCGGAACGAATGGTGGCTAGGCCGTGGTCGCCGGACTCAAGACCCAGGGCCGTGGTGACGGCGGTGACCGCCACCAGGGCGATCAGCGCTCCGGGCCACAAGGGTCGCCAACGGCGCACCAGCATGATCACGGTCACGGTGACCAGACCGATGAACATGGGCAGCCAGCTCGCCGCGGCGCGCTGCTGCCACAGCCACCAGATGCGCTCGTGCATGTATTCGAAGGGCCGGTTCGGCAGGCCCAACAGTGACGCCACTTGGGTACTGGCGATGGTCACGGCAATTCCCGTGGTGAAGCCAATCACCACCGGGATGGGGATGTAGGTGATGGCTTTACCCAGGCGCGCGACGCCCATGGCGATCAGCAAGAGGCCTGAGATCAACGTGGCCACGGCCAAGCCACCGTAGCCAAACTGCGCCACGCCGGCGGCGCAGAGGCCGACGAAGGCGCCGGCCGGCCCACCGATCTGCACCCGGCTGCCGCCTAGGATGCTGACGATCAAGCCGCCGATGATGGCCGTGACCAGGCCCTGCTCTGGCCGCGCGCCGGACGCGATGGCCAAGCCCATGGACAACGGCAGCGAAATGACCCCCACCAGCAGCCCAGCGCCCAGATCCCGCTGCAGATCAGCCCGATGATAGCCGGCTCGCCACGTATGCAGCAAGGCCGGACGAAACAACGAGGTCGGCGAGGTGGCCATATGACCCGGCATCGTCCTCGCAGCGTGTTGGGCGACAAGCGACGACGGATTCGTGTTTCAGGTGGGATTTACCGGCCAGAACGCAAAGCCCGTGGGCATCCCTGCCATCACCCTGGGACCGGCTCGCCCAGGCGTGCGCGCATGGTTACGATCGCCGCCTTCACTTCGCTGCGACGGCATGACTCGGCCAGGTCGGTGAGGGCCTGGGCAAGCTGCGGCCGCACGGCCGGCGGGCACGACGACAGCGCCTCAGCCAAGGGCGCGGCCAGCACCTTCCAGCTTGAGGCGATCTGCTCCTGGTCGCCCGACGCGGCCAGTCGCCGACATTGGGCGATGGCTTCCAGACAGCGCGCCGGGCCGGGCACCACCGCCACGCGCGCCGCTCCGGAGGCCATGCCCGACATGGTGCTGCGGCGCACGCGCAGGATCGCCCAGAGGCCGATCCCGACCAGGGCGATCACGCCGATGAACAGGGCGATCGACGACCAGGAGGACAGGGTAGGATCAACGGCAACGACGGGAGCTGGCATGGCTGATCCGTAGGTGGCTGGTGGCACCACGGCATGGTACCAGCACCGCCATGGTCGCACCATCGTCACGTTGGGGGGCGGGCAGGCGTCTGCTCCAGTGGCTGTACCGAGGGGCGTCTCACGGATCAAAGCCCGGTCGGACCCACCAGCCCATTGCGTAGATCAAGAATGCGCCGGGCTGTCTCGCGATGAGAGCAGGCCTTGGCCAGATCGTCCAGCCGCTCCACCAACACGGGTTTGGCGGCAGGCGGACAATCAGGCAGCACCGCCAGCAGAGGAAGCTCCAGGCGATCCCAAATGCGGATGATCTCGCTGGCTGGTGCCTGGGCGAGTTGCGTCAGCAGGGGCGCCGTCAGCGCCAGACGAGCCGGACCGTGGGCTGCCTCTATCCGCGTCAGCGCCAGATCATGCCGCGCGGGCGACACCAGGCGACGGCGTAGCCACCACCAGGTCGCCACGCCGGCGGCCACGGCGACCAGGATCATCAGCAGCACGTCCATGATTGCTCCTGCGGGGCGGTCGGCGCAGCCTAATACTCACCACCACTTGCCCAAGCCCTCCCAGGTCGGTACGTCCTGTACCCATGACGCGCATCGCGGTGGTTGGCACAGGCTCATGGGGCACGGCGGTCGCCGGATGGGCAGCTCGGGTTACGGGTAATGAGGTGACGCTGTGGGGGCGGGATGCCGCCAAGGTGGCCAGCCTGGCCGCCACGCGGACCCACCCGGAGCTGGGCCGTGTCACCGTGCCGGCCGCGGTAACCGTCACTGCCGATGCGTCTGCCCTGAGTGCTGCGCAGCTGATCCTGTGGGGCGTCCCGACCCAGCATTCCCGGGCCATTGCCCGCCTGCTCGCCGCGTACCTGCCTGTTTGCCCGGTGGTCTCATTGGCCAAGGGGCTGGAACAGGGCTCGCTGAAAAGCGTCTGCACCGTGTTGGGCGAAGAACTGCCCGGCCGGGCCCTGGCCACCTTGTCCGGCCCTAGCCATGCCGCCGAGGCCGCCGCCGGCCGGCCCATGGGCTTGGTAGTGGCCGGCCCTGATGAGGTCACCGCGACCGTGGTCGAGCGCCTGCATGCCCCGGCCATGCGCCTGTACACGACGCCAGATCTGGCGGGGGTGGAGCTCGCCGGGGCGCTGAAAAACGTCGTCGCGGTCGGCGCCGGCATCTGCGAAGGCCTGGGCCTGGGCGATAATGCCAAGGCGGCTCTGATCACTAGGGGTCTGGCCGAGATGCGCCGCCTGGGCCGCTGCCTGGGCGCGCGTGATGCGACTTTTGCGGGTTTAGCCGGCATCGGCGACCTGCTGACTACTTGTTATAGCAAGCACGGCCGCAATCGCGCCTTGGGCCTGGCCATCGCTGCTGGGGAGAATCCGGTGGATTTGCTCGCCAGACTGCGCACCGTCGCCGAGGGCGCCTGGACTTCGCGGGCTGCGGTCGCCCTGGGCCAGAGGCACGGTGTCGAACTCCCCATCGCATCAGCGGTGGAATCTGTCATCTGGCTTGCTACACCCGTGCCCCAAGCCATAGAGCGACTCCTCGCCCGCGCTCCCAAGGAAGAAGACGCATGAAAACCATCTCCGGAATCGCCTCCCTCACCCTGTCCGCTTTGGCCCCATTGGCGGCCATCGACGTGACGCCCGTGTATGGCCCGGACGATGTCCGCGTCGGCATGGAAGCCCTCAGCAAGCAGCTCTACGACGGCAAGTTGCTGCTCGACGACGCGGTTGCCCGCGTCTACGGCAGTGCCCGCTATTATGGCGTCGGCTTCAGCGCCGATGGCTACCTGGCGCTGGGTTCTGACGACACCACCCAGGGCCGCGACGTCAATCCGCTTGAAAGCACCCAGGTAAATGCCCGCCTCGACTACCTGTTCGAGTACACCGACGAGCAGGAAGTACCGATCTTCCAGATCATCCCCAAGCTGACCTGGACCACCATGCCGAACCAGCCCTCGAGCTGGAACGACGACTACAAGAACAACCTGCTCTGGCTGGGCGCCGAAGCCTGGTACATGCTGCCCTGGGAAGGCCTGGAAGTCGGTGGCAGCTTCGAAGTCAACACTCCCGACGGCTACAACTACGTGCGCGGTGCCATCGGCGCCCGCGAGTTCTTCCAGCAGTACTCGCCGTTTGACATGTTCTTCTGGCAGACCCTGAACTTCTCGGATGGCCAGTACAACAAGATCCAGAGCGGCTCTGACGAAGCCGGCCTCACCTTCCTGGATCTTGGCGGCAAGATCACCTACCCGATGCCCTTCCAGCAGACCTGGATGTACGTCAAGGCCGACATCCAGATGTGGGTGAACGGCGATTCCCGCGATCGGCTGCACGAGGCCGGCCTGGATGGCGGCAACTTCGTGATGGGCGTGGGCGTGGAGTGGATCGCCGAGTAATCGGTTGATGTCCCGCATCTGATGCCTGGGGCGTCGGCCGTTGGGCCGGCGCCCCGATTTTTTGGGGAACGAAACCACCCCGGACCACGTCCAACATGGCGGAGATGACGGCAAGCGCGACTGCAACGACGACGCCAGGGATCATCCCTGACGACGGGCCGTTGATCGCCCGTGCCCGCGCCGGCGACAGCGAGGCCTTCACCGGCCTGGTCGATCGGCACGGCGGCCGACTGTACGCCATGCTGCTGCGCCTATCCGGCAATGATCCTGCCCTGGCCGAAGACCTCTTGCAGGAGGCCTTCATCCGCGCCTGGGAACGCCTTGATCAGTTTGATGGCCGCTCGGCCTTCGGTACCTGGCTGTATCGACTGGCGCGCAATCGCGCCCTGGACCTGTTGGATCGCCGCCGCCCGGGTCGCCTGCCTGATGGCCATGACGCAGCGGCCGCCACCCCCGGCCCGGCCGACGCCGCCGCCACCACCGATTTGAATGCAGCGGTCCAGCGCGCCCTGAACACCCTGCCCGCGGCGACCCGCGAACTGCTGCTGCTTCGTGAATTCCAAGGTCTGGACCAGGATGCCCTGGCGACCTTGCTGGGCATCCCCGTCGGCACAGTGAAAAGCCGGCTACACCGGGCCCGCGCCGAGTTGAAGACCGCCCTCTCCTCCATTCTGGGCACGGACGACTGGCCATGAGCACGCCTCAGCCGACCCTTGATGAGCTGGCCGAAGAACGCCTTGATGGCGTGCTCGACGATAGCGCTTGGCAGGCCGCCAGCGCGCTGCACGGCTCCGCCCTGGACCACGCCCTGGCGCGTGCCACGGCCTGCCGTGCCGCCCTGGCCCCCGCCGCGATGACGCTGCCTGAGCCGGTCCGCGACCGCCTGTTGATGGCCGTGGCGGCCCGGCGGGCGCGGCGCACCACGGCGTGGTGGTGGCCCACGGCAGCCGCCGCTGCCGCGGCGTGCTTGACCGTGGCCTGGGTGCTGACCCGGCCGGCAGAACAGCCCGATTCGGCATCCATGCCCATGTTGGCGAAAGCGGAGGAGTCAGCGCCGGAGGCCTCGGTGACGGCACGTCCGGCCCAGCTGCCGCAGACCACCCCGTCGGGCGCCGTGAGCTCGCCGATGCCCACCCCTGCGCCAGTGGATCTGGACGCTTTGCACGCGGGCATGGCCAGGTTGCGTCAGGAAGCTGAGAGCTTGGCCAATGAGGCCGAGGCCGCCACCGTGGTGGGTAAGGACGACGACGGGCGCGCCGATGCCAGCACGCTTGATGGGACCGAAGCGGCGGCCCGGTTGGCCAGGAAGATCCCCGCGGCTCCCGTCGCTGCGGCCGCCGAGCGGGTGGCCGGCGCCCCACCTTCCGAGGCAAAGTTGGCGGTGGTGCCACGCCTGACCCTGGTGCCTCCGGTTGTAGAAGCTGCGGACAAGGGCGATGCCGCTGGGAAGTTTCGTAGCCGACCAGCGCCGCTTGCCGATGTCGCCACTGCCGCCCCTTGGACGGTGCACGTCGATCCCCTGGGCAGCACCCTGGTCCTGGGCCTTGACGACCTGCGCATCGAGGCTTTGGACGCCAATGGCAAGGTGCTAGCCAGCGCCACCACCGGTTGGGCTCTGACCATCACCGCGCCGATGGATCTGCAGGTCGCGGCGCCGCCCGCTCCGGCCGGCACGGCCAGTGTGCGCGCCCGCATCGCGAAATAGCAGCGGCAGCATCACTGGCACAACTGCTGGGTTTGCGACCTCCCATTGCGCCATGGGTGGGCGCAGGTTACGCTGATCCTGTCCGCCCTCATCCACCCGCATATACATACCATTGAGCCCCGCGACGGCGCGTCTGCGCGCTGCTGCTACCGCTACCCCTACGCCATGGCCCGCATCCTTATCGTCGACGACGAACCCGGCGTGCGCGGCATGCTTGAAGTGCTG
>JBBQTJ010000164.1:0-7660 GCA_038213315.1 Planctomycetota bacterium | reverse complement strand
GCGACCCCGCGACCCCGCGACGGCTGTCTCAAATGCCCCCTGACCCCGCGACCCCGCGACCCCGCGACCCCGCGACGGCTGTCTCAAATGTCCCCCGACCCCGCGACCCCGCGACCCCGCGACCCCGCGACGGCTGTCTCAAATGTCCGCCGACCCCGCGACCCCGCGATCCCGCGACTGCTGTCTCAAATGTCCCCCGACCCCGCGACCTCGCGACCCCGCGACCCCGCGACGGCTGTCTAAAATGTCCCCTGACCCCGCGACCCCGCGACCCCGCGACGGCTGTCTCAAATGTCCCCTGACCCCGCGACCCCGCGACCCCGCGACCCCGCGACGGCTGTCTAAGATGTTCCCCGACCCCGCTACGGCTGTCTCTGTTTCCACGCCCCCGCGACCCCGGGAGGTTTGTTCTCACTGCGCTCTCCCCTGCCCGCCTGCCAAGTCCTTTTGCTGCCCTGGCTGCCGGGCGGCGCATGAGCTGATCACCACCTGCGGGCTAGGCGATTACTACCGGCTGCGCGAGGGCGATACTGCGCCACCGACGCCACGACCGGATGATGGGGAGGATCTGGCCCTGAGCGCCCAGGTGCGGCCGGATGGGCTGCATCAGGCGACGGTGCATATTACCGGCCTGCACTGCGCGGCCTGTGTGTGGATTCTTGAGCGTCTCCCGCATCTGGATCCGGGCGTGCGTCAGGCGCAGATCTGGTTCGGCGATGAATCCTTGCGCGTGGTCTTTGACGCGACGCGCACCGATCTGCCGGCCATTGCGCGGTTGACCGCGCGCCTGGGCTACCGCTTGCGGCCCCAGGCCGGCGCGCCGGTGGCACGTCGGGCGGCACGACGGCAGGCAGCCTTGCGCCTGGCGGTGGCAGCGGCCAGCGCGGTGGGGGCGATGCACCTCAGTCTGAATCTGTATGCGGGCGACATCACGGCTGATCTGGATGCGCCGTCGCGGCAGATTTTTGGTTGGCTGGCCTTTGTCGTCGCCCTGCCGGCGGCGACCTGGTGCGCGATGCCCTTCCATCGCGGCGCGCTGGCGCAGTGGCGGGTGGGGCGGCGCTTCGGCATCGACGCGGCCGCCAGTCTGGTGGTGGTGCTGGGGACGGTGGCCAGCCTGGGCGCCCTGCTGCGCGGCGGCGGCGATTTGTATGTGGATGCGGTCAGCATGTTCGTCGCGGTGCTGCTGGCTGGTCGGCATCTTGCCCAGTCGATCCGCGATCGGGTGCTGGTCTCGGGCGAGCATCTGGGCGATCTGCTGCCGCGCCTGGCCCGGCGCGTCGATGGCAGCCGGGTGGAGGCGAGCGCGCTGGTGGCCGACGAAATGGTGCTGGTCCGCCCCGGCGAGATCCTGCCAGCGGACGGCGTGGTCCGAGAGCAGGGCGAGGTCGATACCGCGTTGCTGACCGGAGAATCCCGCGCCCAGACCGTGGTGCCGGGCATGGCGGTTTTTGCCGGCACCACCAACGTCGGTGGGCCGCTGACGCTGTCAGTGACCAAGGCCGGCGCTGCGACGCGCTTGGGCCAACTGCTGGGCGAGATCGCTGCGGCCAGTACCGCGGCGCCAGAAGAATCCCGGCTGATGCGCTGGTTCGGGCCAATGGTCATCCTGGCGGCCGTGGCGATTGGCGGGGCTTGGGCCTTGACCGATGTCGGCGTTGGCTTGCGGCAGGCGGTGGCAGTGGTGATGGTCAGTTGCCCCTGCGCCTTGGGCCTGGCCGGACCTTTGGTGCATGCTTTGGCCACGGCGCGGGCGGCGCGGCGCGGGATTTTGATCCGCGATGCCCTGGCCTTGGATCGCATGGCCGGACTTCGTCATGCAGTCTTCGACAAGACCGGCACCTTGACCACCGGCCGGCCCAGCGTGGTGACCTGGGAGGGTCGCGATGATGCAGCGTTTCTTGGCGCGGTGCTGGCCCTGGAAGCCCAGGCCCACCACCCGGCGGGCGCGGCCATTGCGGCGTGGTGCGCTGCCCATGGCGCCGAACCGGCGATCATCAGCGATCACCGCGAAGACCCGGGGCTGGGCGTGGCGGGTACCTGGGAAGGCCGACGCGTGCAGGTCGGCTCGCCCCGCTGTGCCGGGCTGGCGGCCACGGGTGCCAGTTCGGCCGTGGTCACCATCGATGGCGCCATCAGCGCGCGCATCACCCTGGCCGACACCCTGCGTCCCGAGGCTGGGCGGATGCTGGCCGCCGCGCGCCAGCGTGGCCTGAATGTGCATCTGCTCTCGGGCGATGATGCCACGGTGACGGCAGCGGTCGGGGCGCAGCTGGGCATCGCGCCGACGCAGACGCGTGGGGGTTGCAGCCCCGAGGACAAAGCCGCCTATGTCGCCGCCCTGGATGGTCCGGCGCTGGTAGTGGGCGATGGCTTCAATGACGCCCCAGCCCTGGCGCGTGCCAGCGTGGCGGTGGCGGTGCGTGGCGGTTTGGCCGCGGCGGTAGAGCGCTGCCACATCATCATCACCGGCGGCGATGGGCATTTGGGACTGGCGCTGGAGCGGGTCCTGGCCGGCGCGGCGGCGCAGGCTGCGACCTCGCGCTGGCTGATCGGCTTGGCGGTCGGCTACAATCTGCTGGGTGTCGGCTTGGTGGCGGCCGGGCTGATCGGGCCATGGATCTGCGCGATCCTCATGCCGCTCTCGTCCCTGGTGGTGGTGGTCGTCGCCGGAATGGGCAAGGCCTTCAGCCGCTGATCACAGCCAATCAGTGCCCCAGGCCATCTCGCCGCCGGTGTGACCGGCCAGGCCGACCAGCACCAGGGCCGCCAGCAACAGTGCGCGCAGCAACCAGCGCCAAGCCGCTGGACGGCGGTACAGTCCCAGGTCGAGGGCCAGGCAACTGAGCGTGGCGGCGGCGGCGATCCAGCCGAGACGTTCATGACGTTCCAACAAAGCGGGCGCCTGGTCACCGGCAAGATTGGTGCCGCTGAGCACCGCCGCGATCCCGCCCAGCGTGGCCAGCACCAGGGCCCCGGTAACCGCGCGACGCTCCACCAGGCCCAGCAGCACCAGCAGTTCGAGGAAGACGGCCGCCACCAGCACGCCGATCGGCAGATGTACCACCACCGGGTGGAGACGGCCGACAAAAGGCGGTCGGTTAGTGGATGTCGTTGAGGTCACCATGGACGGGGAGCTGGTGGCTGAGGAAGCGGATCCCGTCGCCGTCGCCAGCGTGGCGACAGTGGCTGCGGTCGCCGCCTGCAAGGGCACCCACGGGGCACCCATGGCCACCCACTTGGTGAGGTCGTCGATGTCCGCCTGCGGAAGTTTTCCCTTCGGCGGCATATTGATGTCGTCGTCACCAATATAGCGCACCGAGTGGATCAAAGAGCTCTTCTCAGGATGCCAGGGCACCAGCAGCGGGCCGAAGTCGCCTTCGCTGCGGAACATCACCTCCAGATTATCAAGTTTGATGTGGCCCTTCCGCATACCGTTCCCGTGACATTCGAAGCAATGGGTCACCAGCAGGGGCTGGATGCGCTCGCGGACGAAGACCACCACCTCGGCATTGCTGCCGACCTGGATCGGCTCTGACGCACTGAGCGGCAACAGGGCGAGGACGGCAAGGACGACGAGGAGGGCTCGCATGGAGCGATCCTTACGCCGGACCAGCGCAGCTCAAGCCTCCGCGGCGCGGGGTGGCAGTTTATTGCCATTGAGCCAGGCGGCAGCGTCCAAGGGCTTTTTTCCGGGCGATTGCAGGCGGGTGATGACCACGGCGCCATCGGCGCAGCCCACCAGGATGCGTCCGTCCACCGCCACCATGTCGCCCATCGGCAGGCTCGCCGGCCAGGGTTGCAGGGCCAGGATGCGCAGCCGCCCGCCATCCATGGGCACCCAGCAGCCCGGCGCCGGCGTGTAGGCACGCACCCAGCGATCAAGCTCTGCCGCCGTGCGCGTGAAGTCGAGCTGGCCGTCCTCGGCCGTCAGTTTTCGGCAATGAGTCGCGGCGCTGTCGTCCTGGGGTGTCGCGGTCACCTGCGGCCAGGCATCCAAAAAATGACCCAAGGCATCGGCTGCGGCCTGGGCCAAGCGATCGTGCAACCACGGCAACGTTGCCGATGCACTCAAAGGTACCTCTTCGCGCAGGTAGACCGGACCTGCGTCCAGGCCGCGGACCATGCGCATCACGCAGACCCCGGTGGACGCTTCACCAGCGCGGATCACCGCCTGCATGGGACTGGCGCCACGCCAACGGGGCAGCAGCGAGGCATGCAGATTGATGCAGCCATGCCGAGGACGGTCGAGCACGTCCTGGCGCAGCAGTTCGCCATAGGCCATCACCACCGCCAGATCCAGATCCTCGAAGCGGGCGTCGCCCGCCTGCCCCTTCAAGGACTCGGGCTGCCATACCGGCAGGCCCAGTTCGAGCGCCGCCAGTTTGACTGCCGGCGGGGTCAGTTGATTGCCACGCCCAGCCGGCCGATCCGGCTGGGTCACCACGGCCCGTACCCGCGTGCGAGCGGCCAGCAGGCGCAGGGCCGGCACGGCGACCTCGGGCGTGCCCATGAAGACGGTGGAGAGCATAGTGACGGGTGCGGGGTTCAGGTCAGACGATCGGCTCGGAGTCTTCGGCCGGGCCGGTGGGATCTTCGCTGCGGACCAACTCGGCCAGCAGATTGTCGATGCGGGCATCGACCGGCAGTTCGCAGGAGATGATCACATCGCTGCCATCGCGGTCGACCATGACCTTGGTCGGCTGCACCCGGGCTGGCCGGCGCGAACCGGAGAGGCGCTGGAACCCAAGAGTGGTCAGGCCGGCACCTTCAAGAATGGCGGCTTCACGTACGGCGGGATCGCCCTCGGGGATCAGCAGGCCCTTGCCGAAGAGCGGGCCGGTGACGCTGGCCTCCCAACTGCTCAGGCGCAGGCCCACATGCGCGGGATCGCTGACCGTTTCGATGCCGCCCGCGGTGGTTTCAATCAAGTCGCCGGGCACCACGGTAGCCAATAGGCCGGCGGTGACGCGGCCCGCCAGCCAGCGATCAAACAGACTTTGACGACAGGCATCAAGGCAGGCCAGGGGATGCTCGCCCGAATCATGTACCGCGCGGGGCAGGTTCTTGCCCTGGGCGATCAGGCGACCCCACTTGGCGCGGTCACGACCGCGTTCTTCCAGGCGATGATAATTGGGCAGACCAGCCTGACGCAGGCGGTCCATGATCGCCCGGGCCTCGCGGAAAGCGCCGCCGGCGCCGCGAATGCGCAGACCCCAACGCAGGCGCACCACGGCGCGCTCGTCCACCGGCTTGCCGTGGGCCAGCACCTGAAGCACCTTCATGCGCCCCTGGGTGCCGGCCCGGCGCAGCGCCCCGGGATGCTCGCAGCGTTCTTGCGAGACGCTGAACCATTGCACCGATTGGCCGCGACGGTCGCGGAAGCCGGCGCAGGCGACCTCATCCGCAGTCACCTGGGCGGCCTTAGCCACCGCCGTGCGTGCCTGGGCGGTACCCAGGCCGTGCTTGTGGGTCTGGATCCACCAATGCAGGCCACCTCCTGAGGGCTCGCGATGCAAGACCTCTTCGCAGACAGAATCGTTGGCGCGCACGGTACCACCGCAGCCGGGAAGATCGAAGGAGGCCAAAGGCAGCATGGGGCGGGATGCTCTGGCCGGGCCAGGGGCCGCAAGCGCCCCGTCACCACAGAGTTGTCCCCAGAGCTCTTCCGAGGTACCATGTACCACCGTGTCCCACGATCCCCTGGTTGGCCGCAGTTTTGGTAATGTGCGCTTGATCGCCCGCCTGGGCGCTGGCGCCATGGGCGTGGTCTACCGTGGCTTTCATGAGCGCGTCGCCACGGAAGTCGCGGTCAAGATCCTGCATGCGTCGGCCAACGATAAGCAGCGAGAGCGCTTCCTGCGTGAGGGTCGGGCTGCGGCCAAGGTCAAACACGAGTACGTGGTGCAGGTCTTCGACGCGGGCGAGGTCGACCATACCGCCTATCTGGTCCTGGAACTGGTGAACGGCCACAGCCTGGGCCGGATCCTGGACGAGCAGCAGAAACTGCCTGCCGATGCCGTCGCCCGGCTCGGCGCGCAGATCGCCCTGGGCCTGGCAGCGATCCATGCGAAGGGCATCGTGCATCGGGATGTGAAACCCGACAACATCATGCTGGCGGCGGACGGCACGCCGAAGATCGCGGACTTAGGGCTAGCCAAGCAACTGGATGACCCCGAACTGATCAAACTGACCGGCACCGGGATGGTGGTGGGCACCCCGTTATATGTCAGCCCCGAGGCGATCCGCGATCCGAAGTCCATCGGCACCGCCGCGGATGTTTACAGTCTTGGGGTGACGCTTTACCACATGCTGGCGGGGCAGCCCCCCTTCAATCAGAACACGCCCTACGAAGTGATGCGGGCGCACTTGGAGGATCGTCCACCCTCGCTTGAGGCCCTCGCCAAGCAGGCGCCGCGTAATCTGATCACCCTGATCGAGCGCTGCCTGGCCAAGGATCCCGCCCGCCGGCCCAGCGCCGAGGACCTAGCCCGCCTGTTGGCCAGCGGCAGCGCCCCGCGCGCCATCCTGCCGCGCTGGTGGCCCTTGGCCTTGGTAGCGGTCGTGGTAGCAGCGCTGGCGGCCGGCGTCGTGTGGTTGCTGCATCACGCCGCCCTGGTCCCTGCCCCCACCAGTGCCAGCGCCACTGGCCGATGGGAACCGATCTGCCCTCGACCCATGCTTGCCAGTGTCGCGGGCGGCCCCTGGGACCCGGTACCGGCCGAGGGCCTGAACCTTGCGCTTGGCACCCATGAAATTCGACTGCGTTCCGCCGGCACCGGGGCCTGGTGGGAGTGGCAAGGCACCGCCATCGCCACCGCTCAGGGTCCGACCAAACTATCGATCGAACCCGCACGTCGCGCCATCACCCCGGTGACGGTGTCGCTCCCGGGCAGCGGCATGATTTTCGTCGACGGTATCGCGTACGGCCTCGACGCGGGCGTGCGCCTAGCCTTTGCTGGCAGCTACGCCGTGGCCCGCGCCCAGGGCGGCCTGTGGCAGGCGCAGATCATCACTATCGACGCTGGGGCTCCACAGATCAGTGCCGTGTCGACCCATGATCATCCGGACGGCAGTTGGTTCTGGCGGACCGTGGATGACGACGGGCAGATCCTGCCCTCGCACCACTTGACCTGCTGGTGGGAGGTCGAGCAGGCCCGCGAGGCCGCGGCCCTGACCCCGACTGGCACCTGGCAGGCCTTGGCGGTAACCCCAGAGCAGCCCGCGATCCGGGTGGGCCCAGCGATGCTGGAGGCCTACGTGAAGCGGCTTGGCCCCACCATTGCCCGGCTACCTACCCGGCCCGAAGCAGTGCGCCTGGGCGGTCTGCTGCGCGCCCCCCTGTGGTGCCGTGATCAGGGCCGCCTGGACGTGATCGGCGGCGGCTCACCTGGCAATGCCCTGGTCGTGGTGGTGCCTCCTTAAATCCAAGCCCGGTTCAACGTTCTTCCTGGCTGGCAGGTACCAGATGCCTCCGACTGCAAGGTTGCTACTGTGACCGCCATGCGTGCGCTGCTTTTGTTTGCCCTGCTTGGCATTTCTGTCCTGTCCGCAGTGGACCAGGACCTAGTGGTCTTGGACAACGAACAACGCATCAATGGCACCGTGAAGCCGGCTGAAGATCCGCTGATGGTGGAGGTTCACACCGGCGGCGGCGTAA